>JAEEHZ010000058.1 GCA_016281115.1 Clostridiaceae bacterium
GAGCCCTTCAGCGCGGCAATTATCTGTTCGTTAGATAAGCCGGCATCGGTGGCGCTTACGGCAAGCATATCGGTGTCGATCGTTTTGCATATAACAAGCTTGTCCCCTGCTTTTACTTCATCTCCGGGTGTTACCGAGATTTCGTCTATCATATAGTTTTCTTTGCTTATTATGCTGTTTGTGTTTGAATATTCTACGGTACCGTTAGACACAACGCAATCTTCTGTTTTTGAATAACCTGTCACAAAAACGTCAACGTTTGCTGTATTGCTTTTTATATACCCATCTGCAATAACGGTAAAAAGTAAAAATACCGCAATTACCGAAAACAGGATTTTTTTTATGTTCATAAGCCTTACCCCGCCATACAATTTATTTTACTAAAATATTATTGTCATTCTTTGTGATATTATTTATAATTTTTGAATACGGCAAAAAATAATAAGCAGTCTGTTTTAATTTTTAACAGACTGCTTATTATGGTCGGCGTTACGACTCAAGCTTAGGAAGCTTTTTAATTTTAAACATTGTCCTCAGCAGCATACCGAGCATTGGCTTCGGTTTAAAAATAACCACTTTCATAAGTACTTGCCTCCCTGATATTTATATTCTATATTGTATATGTTATCTGCATTTTCTCAAGCTGAAAGAAATAAATATAATTGCAGTTCCGCATAATACCAAAACAAATTTTTCAGGGAATAAGCACGACACAACAAGCCCTGCCCCAAAGGCGGCAATCTTGTCTGCGCGGCATTTGTAGGAATTCATAAATCTTCCCCCTATGCTTAATTTAATCTATAATTCATAATATAATTATTTCAAATATTTGTTACTGCTATTTTGCTTTTGAAAACAATTCTTTTACGCCTATAAATATAATAAACACGGCAAACACTTTTGAAAGGATATTATTATCGAGCATTCCCGAAACATAGCATCCGCCGCATGCGCCTAAGGTGCCTGCCACGCCGTAGATTAATGCAATTTTGTAATCTATAAGCTTTTTGCGTGAATAAATTATCACTGCAACTATTGCCGTAGGTATAAAAAACAAAAGATTTATCCCCTGAGCCTTTGCATGGGGTATGCCTGCCGCAAGCGTAAGATATATCATAAGTATTCCTCCGCCGCCCATACCCATAGCGCCCAAAGCTCCCGAGGCGGCAGCGGCTAGTGCAGAAAAAACCGTATTCAATTAAGATCACCTCTTATTTAAAGCATTTATTTCAGTAAAATTCTTACCCCTGCCCAAATAATAAGCAGCGCAAAAGCTTTCTTGATTATTGTTTTATCAAGCTTTTGCAGCAAAAACGTGCCTATCAACGCCCCGGGTACCCCGAAGATCATATAAACAGAGGCGTCGCCAAGCGTCACCCTGCCGTCTGCCAAATACCACAACGCGCTTACTATTGTTATAGGCAGTATTACTGCCACACATGTGGAGTGAGAACGTTTTGTATCAATCTCGCTTTGAAGCATGGGCACAACTATCATACCGCCGCCCGCACCCAGAAGTCCGTTTAAAAAGCCAGCCAAAATGCCGAAAAATGCGTGTTTAATTTTTCTAAGCATAAAAAGATCCTCTCATAAAAACAACTGATATAATTGTTTTCATAAGAGGAAAAATTATACTTGTGCTATTAATTTTACAGATTATCAATGTATCTGCAAGCCGCGACTGCCGCCGACGCTCCGTCTCCGATAGCGGTAGAAACCTGACGTACACTTTTTGTTCTGCAATCACCTGCCGCAAACACGCCGTTTGTGTTTGTTGTGCATCTTTCATCGCTTATTATATAGCCGGGTTCGTCAAGCATAGCTATGTTTTTAAAGTTTTCGTTTTCGGGTATCAATCCTATGGCAACGAACATACCGTCTATATCAAGCGTTCTTAACTCGTTTGTTTCTGTATTTTTAATAGTTACACTGTTGAGCGTATCGCTTGGGATACTGTCTACAACTGACGAATATATTATCTCAACGTTGGGCTTTTCTTCAAGGATATCACAAAGCTTTTTCTCACCCGTTAAAAAGGCTAAGTTTTGAACGATATAAAGCTTTTTGCATACATCTGAAAGCAATACGGCTTCCTGCAAAGCAGAGTTGCCGCCGCCTATAAGCGCAACGGTTTTTCCTTCATAAAAAGCTCCGTCGCAAACAGCGCAAAAGGATATACCCTCGCCGATGAATTTATCTTCGTTTTCAATGCCTAGTCTGCGGTGTTTTGCCCCTGACGCGATAATAACGCTCAATGCGGTATAGTTATTTCCTTCTTCGGTAAGCACGGTTTTAAAGCTACCGTTATCGCTTATTTCAATAACATTTTCAGGCTCGGCGTCGGCGCCCAAATCAAGCGCCTGCTGAACCATTTTGTCTGCAAGCTCATTTCCGCTTATGCTTTCAAAGCCGGGATAATTCTCAATTTTCGGGGAATATGTCATTTGTCCGCCGAAAGCTCCTTTTTCAAGCAGCAAGACCTTTTTGTTTGCCCTCAGCGCATATATTGCAGCGGTAAGCCCCGCAGGACCTGCTCCTACTATAATGATATCATACATATGCAACTTCTCCTGTAACTATATGTTATTTGGATGACGCATCTGCCGATGAGGCAGCCATATCGGTATTAACGATTTCTTTTTCGGGATATTTTTGTACGGCAGTCATAAGATTAGGTGCGCTCATATCGTCTGTTTTCACGTCTGTTGCATAAAGCATAACGATATTACCGTCGGACGAAATTACACTTTTGTATTTTGAGCCGAAAATTTCGACCTCGCCGCTTTTTGCAGATGTATAAATATTGCTTTCCTCCTTAGAGGACTTCTGGCTGTCGGTGAAATAGTATATCTCAATGTTTCCGAATCCCGAAGCCGAAAATCTGTAACCTTCATCTGCGCCTACATAAGAAGCCTCAAGTACAACAGCCGCCTCGTTTATAAGCTTGGCTTCCGACAAATAGCTGTATATCTCCTGCATTTCGGCATTTTTGCACTCAGGTGTAACGGTCGGTACCGTAGTAACCAAGCCCTGCGTGCTGCAGGCTGCGCAGCCGAGAACAATAATTATACTGCACAAAGCAATTAAAACCTTTTTCATAATTTATTAATCCCTTTCAAAAAATATCGGGATTATTATAAACTAAAATTTTGGTAATTTCAATAGCTTGTGTCAATTAAATAAATGCGTCCGCGATTTTTGACAAAGCATTATTTTTGGCGATAATATTGCCGTATTCTTTAAATCTTGCATAAATAAGCGTAGAAAAATCTATTCTCTTTCCGTAATGTTCGATTATATCTTCGCACTGCAAGGAGCAGTCTTCCAAAAACAGATAATAATTTCCGAAGCATTCAAAAACGCAGTCGCTTTGAATGTTTATTTTCATTGCATTCAGTTTTGCCGAAAGCGCAATTATGTCTTCAAAGTCTTTGAATATAAATAGCTTATTTTTCTTTTTTCTTATACGAAGCTTTTTACTTCTATTCACGTTCAAAAAGGACACCATTAAAAAGCATCCTGAATTATGAGTATATATCTCGATTTTTGTTCTTTTTCCGTCGCATTTCACGCCTGTCTCCAAAGCTGCCGCCGTTAGAATAGCTTTTAGAGTGTCTTTGAACGCCTCGTTTTTCAAAGTCATATTATCTTCGCTTATTGAAAGCTTTGTCATATCTGATAAGCTTAAGGATATAAGTATATTTTTATCATCAATTTTACGAATGATCATATATATGATACCACAAACCCCAGTTTACGGTATCTAACCCTCCCCACACTGCAAATAGTGTGCTGTATACACACTTTATATTATAATATTAATTCAGGCTGTACAGTGTGCGCAAGTGATTTTTTCTGGCTGTTAAAATTTACATTTAATGTGTATTTCATCGTGATTTAAGTGTCTGCGAATAAGATTATTTGTCATTATTTAATAAAATGTTATAGTTAACAAAGGCAAAACAGAGACTGTTTTTCGTTTCAGTCTCTGTTTTTTCATTAATTTACAAATTATTCAAATACTCCTGAAGCTCTTTGAAGTAAAAGGACAAATCATAACCGTTTACCAATCTGTGATTTACTCTGACGGTAAAAGGCATTTGCAGACTGCCGTTATTATCTTTGAAAAATTTTCCAATACACAGGCGGGGTATTGCATCGTCTTTATCAATAAGACCTTCCATTTGACATTCCGTATATGTTATCCAGGGCAGGCTTGTTATATAAACATAGTTCTCGGTGTCCTCTGTATATGTTTTGGGCAAATGATAATCCTGCTCCACAGCCTGTTTGTGAGCGCTGCGTGCATAGCTTAGAATATCTCCGCTTATCGGCACCGTTACCATTTTAAATAATAACTCACCTTTGTTGAGGAAAGTAAACGATGGGATTATGTCATCAAATACAAGCACTTCGCCGCCTCTTATCCTGTAACAAAACGGCTCGTTTTTCATCATCACGCTTGTTGCGGCGTAGACAAAAGCACAGAAAAACGATATTTTGTTTTCTTTCACAAATCTGTAAAAATTTGTTACATCAAGATTAAGCGTTACCGAATACTGTGGGATATCGGAAGATTTGAAAAAATCGAAATATTCCCGTCTCTCCCAGCTGTTCATATCAATCTTTCTCATAAAACATACATTTGTCACGGAATATGTATTTGCCGTGATTTTCCTTTACTATTTTTCCTTTTTCACTTACAAGTGTACCTCTCAAAAATACTTTTTCGGCAATACCGCTTACTTTTACACCTTCAAGCGGTGTATAATCGCAAGCCTGGTTTTGGTTTTCTTTCGATATTGTCCACTCGGCGTTTTCGTCCCATACAACTATGTCCGCGTCAAATCCGGGTTTAATCTCGCCTTTTTGACCGTACATACCGTATAACTTTGCGGGATTTGTAGACAAATAAGCGCACATCTGTTCTTTGGTGATCTTTCCCTGTTTAACTCCGAATGTATAGATGACAACGGGGCGGTGTTCGACTCCCGGCGCACCGTTTGGTATTTTGCTGAAATTATCTCTGCCGAGTTCTTTATCTTTATTATAGTTAAATGAGCAATGGTCGGTTGAAATACAATCGAGCCTGTTATTCTTAAGAGCGTTCCACAAGCAATCGCAATCGCTCTTTTTGCGTATCGGCGGAGAAATTACAAACTTTGCGCCTTCAAATTCATCGGAGCTTTTAGCGCCTGTTAAAGTTCCGTTTTTATAAACGCTGTCGTCCATAACAAGATATTGCGGACAGGTCTCCAAGTAAACTTTTGCACCGTTTTTACGGAATTCTTCGGCTATTTCGTAACCGAGCCTTGTACTTAAATGCACGATATTAACCGGAACATCGGCAAGCTTCGCAATGGTAAGATATCTGAAAACTGCCTCAGCCTCAACAAGTGCGGGGCGGGACAACGGATGGTATTCAGGCGTTGTCTTTCCATGAGAAATCAGGTCAGCTGTAAGTTCTTTCACCATATCGCCGTTTTCACAGTGAGTGCCAACTATTCCGCCGATCTCGCCTATTCTTTTCAAAATTTTATAAAGGTCTGCGTCGCTTACTCTCAGATTATCGTAAGCCATATAAAGCTTAAAGGAAGTAATGCCCTCTTTTACCATTTCGTCTACTTCTTTTGAAAGATCGTCGTTCCATTCCGTATACGACATATGGAAACCGTAATCGCAGCTTGATACGCCGTCTGCTTTGCGGTGCCACTCCTCAAGCGCCTGACGCCCTGTCATACCTCTGTCGGCAGTTGAAAAGTCAATTACGCATGTAGTTCCGCCTGCAGCAGCCGCTTTTGTTCCCGTATAAAAATTATCTGCCGTGCGCGCCGCCCCTACCAGATCAAAATGAGTGTGTGCGTCTATAAATCCGGGGAACAGCAGTTTTCCGCTTACGTCACAGATCTCGGCATCGGGAGCAGATATGCCTTCTCCAACGCTTACGATCTTTTCGTTCTCGATCAAAACATCTGCTTTTTCAGACCTCAAGCTGCTTACGACCGTTCCGCCTTTTAAAAGTAATTTCATAACAATTCACTGCCTTTCTTAATATTTTAACCTATCTTACAAAACCATTTTCCGGTGTTTATAAAACCTAAAGAATTATAAAACTTTTCGTTATCGTTTAACGTGCGCTGTAAATATATGTTTTTACAGTTAATTGACGATAAAAGCCTTTTTAACGTACCTGTGCCGAGTCCCAGTCTACGGTACTCTTTATCCGTGGCAACTGCGGTAATCACCGCACTGTCACCGCCGATGTTCGCGGCAGCTACCGATATAATATCATTGCCTTTTTGTGTGTAAGCAAGTTTCATCGTGTTGCTGTTTAGTTTATGAACCACGTCTGCTTTAAACGGTAAATATTCGTGCACGTTCAGACTTTCATTTTCACACCGCTTTAAAAGCTGATAAACTTTCAATATCACATCGTCGTCAATTGGCTGCAAAGCTTCAAGTTGCGGATTCACACCCGAATTGTATTTCATTATGTGACCGCTGCTGTCATAAATATCAAGCAAATCTTCTCCGCACAGCACCGTGCCGTTACAAACTGTTTTTATAAAGCTTTTAAGCTCCTCTATGTCGGCGTTTTCATTATGACAAATTACATAGCAATCATCAAGTCTTGCAATTAAGGCGTTTTTATCCTGCGCCCAATAGTCGGTGTAACTCTTAAAGCCGTAGGTATTATATATGCACAGGGTCTTTGCCATAAAAAGGCTGTCGGAAAAATCAAAATTTAATTCCGAATCAGACTGTATCAGCTTAATCATGCTCGCAAAGTTTAATGCTCAGGGCTTTTACAAGCTTTTCGGTTTCCTCGTAATCTTTTAAGCTTATAACCGTATATGCGCTGTGAAGATATCGGCATGGAACAGACACTGCAACCGTGCGGACACCTCCGCGCGATTTATGTATCGCGCCTGAGTCGTTTCCGCCTGCAACGCCTTCTTTAATTTGTGCCTTTATTCCGTTTTCTTCAGCCGTTTTTAGCGCAAGCTTAAAATATTCGCGGTCGTAAACTGTCGCTCGGTCCATAAATGATATTACTGCTCCTTCGCCCACTTTGCACATCACGTTGCTTTCTTCAATACCGGGCACATCAGATGCAGTTGTGGATTCGATTACTATCGCGCTGTCGGGGGCGATACTGTAAGCTGCTCCCGTTGCGCCGCGCAAGCCCACTTCTTCCTGTACGACAAACGAGAAATACATATCGTATTCCAAGTCGCCTTTTATCATATCTATCATAACGGCACAGCCAAGTCTGTCGTCTATGGCTTTTGTAATGAGCGCGTCATCATTTATGATAAAATCGCTTACAAAAGCTACACTGTCGCCCGGCGACACAAGCTTTTCGGCGCTTTCTTTATCTTTTGCGCCTATATCTATATACATATCTTTAAGCTTTGGTATTTGTTTCTTTTCGTCATCGTTACAAAGATGTATGGGTTTTGTTCCGAATACACCGTTAATTTTGCCGTTGATCTTAACAGCGTCGCCCAAAATGCACCTACGGTCAATTCCGCCCACCTCGGATACCTTTAGGGTTCCGTCGTCATTTATGTAAGTTATTATAAATCCCACTTCGTCCATATGGGCAGACAAAAGCACCTTTCGTTTTGGTGTGTTTTTTCCCTTTTTGAATACTATCAGATTGCCCATTGCGTCTGTGGTGATCTCATCTGCATGATCTTTTATTTCTTCTTTAATTATTTCTCTTACACAGCCTTCGTCACCGGATATACCATCGGTCATACAAAGCTTTTTAAGTAAATCTATATTCATAATTATATCCTTTCATACGCTTACTGTGCTTGCAAAATATATTTTGCCGCCAAAAGCGCGCTGTTTTCAATATCATTAACATCTATAATCTCGGCAGGTGTGTGCATATTTCTAAGCGGAACAGATATTAATGCCGTTTTTATTCCGCCGGCGTTTGCAGATATATTATCTGCGTTTGTTCCGGTCCCGCCGCCCATTATCTCAGTTTGATACTCGATATTATTATTCTTGGCGATAAGTTTAAGCTCGTTTGACATCTCCCTGCTAAGTGTGGGAGAGATTCCAATCATCGGACCTTTTGACATTTCTCCGCTGTCGCAGTCGGCAACGCCGGGCTGTTTTGCAAAGCTTACGTCAAAAGCTATCGCACAGTCCGGCTTTACAGAAAATGCGCCAGTTTGTGCGCCCATTCCGCCTACTTCTTCTTTAGAGCTGAATAAGAAATGCACTTTGCAATTCAGCTCTTTTTCAGACAATAATTCCGCGCATCTTACAAGAACAGCAGCACAGCATCTGTCGTCAAGCGCAGGAGACGCTACTCTCCCATCACACAAGGCAAAGCCCTGTTGCGCAAATGTTACGCTGTCGCCTATTTCCACCAATTCTTTAATTCTTTCATAAGACATACCTGTGTCAAGATAAATCTTGTCTTTTGATACTGCAGTGTCTTCGTTACCGTCTGATAAATGCGGCGGCAAACAGCAGACAACTGCTTTTATGTCTTCTTTCCCGTGAATAGTGAACAGCGTGTCATTTATAATACGCATATCCATGCCGCCCACAGGCGAAACCTTTAAAAATCCTTTTTCGTCTATTTTTGTTACTATCATACCTATCTGGTCAATATGCGCGTCAAGCATTATTGTTTTCGTTTCATTTGTTCCCATACAGGCGTGAAGATTTCCGTTTATATCCTTATGTATATCGTATACGCCTTTGATATTTGCCAAAATATCGGCTATTTTATCAGCGATCTTACTTTCTCTGCCGGATACCCCGTGAGCAGAGCAAAGCTCAAAAATAAGCTTTTGTGTATCCATTATCTATTCCCCATTTCCTAAAATCGGTATCACAGTAAATTAACTATCCGTTTAAAATCTTTTCCGCGCGCGTCAAAATCCTTGTAAAAGTCAAAGCTTGCGCTTGCGGGTGAAAGCGATACAACATCGCCTTTAACGCTTCTTTTGTGGGCTTCTTTTACCGCTTCTTCCATATTGTGCGCTCTTATAATAGTTGGGCATCCGTCCTTATATTTCGGAGCGTTTTTCACGGCTGCTTCTATCTTGTCTGCAGTGTCACCCATCAAAATAAGAAGTTTTACTTTTTCAACTATCTTTTCGCCCAGCTCGTCGTACGGTATGTGCTTATCGTAGCCGCCTGCTATCAGGTTTATCTTAAAATCATAAAGCGATAATGTTCCCTGAATTGTTCTTGTAGGGCTTGAAGCAATTGAATCATTGTAATAAGAAACACCGTTTACAGTCCGAACATATTCGGCTCTGTGTTCAACTCCGCCAAACTCGGAAGCAACTTTTTTAATGACATCGGGTGAGACCAAGTCGCACACTGCGCTAACAGCCGCAAGATAGTTATCAACGTTATGATTTCCCTGTATTCTTATATCGTCGCGGTTCATTATAACTTCTTCGTTTCCGTGACGTGACAAGATTATATCACCGTTTTCCGATAAATACACGCCGTTATGTACGGGGTGGTAAAGGCTGAACTCTACTACCTCTCCCCTTACCTCGGGAACAAAAGAATGTGTTATCTCATTTTCTGAATTAAGCACAGTTTTTGAAAATGCGTTCTGGTGCAGGAAAATGTTCTTCTTGGCATCTACATATTCCTGCATATCCTTGTGTATATCAAGGTGATTTGGAGAAATGTTTGTTATTACAGATATATCGCAGCCCTCACGCATTGAGATTAGCTGAAAGCTTGAAAGTTCAACCACTGCGTAAGCGTCTTCGGGCATATCTTCTATAAAAGGCAAAAGCGGAGCGCCGATATTGCCGCCTATATACACCTTTTTGCCGCTTGCTTTAAGCATTTCGGAAATAATTGTTGTGGTTGTGGTTTTCCCGTCGCTTCCCGTAACCGCAATTATTTTGCAGGGGCATAACTCAAAAAACAATTCCATTTCGGAAGTTACGACCTTGCCGTTTTCTCTTAACTTACAGAGCTCGGGCATATAAAATTTCATACCGGGAGTTCTGAAAAATATATCGGCGTCAAGGTCTATTAAATA
>JAEEHZ010000059.1 GCA_016281115.1 Clostridiaceae bacterium
ACACAAAAAGAGGAAAGTGACATAAAAGATGAATGACAATAAACCCAAAAAGACAGACGAAAATATTATAATCGGCAGAAACTGCGTTTTGGAAGCTCTGAAAAGCGGCAGAGAGCTTGATGCTTTGTTTGTTGCAAGAGGTGCTCACAGCGGCACCACTGCTATGATAATAGCAAAAGCAAAGGAAAAGGGCATTACCATAAAGGAAGCCGACTCCAAAAAACTTGATTATATGTGCGGACACGGCAATCATCAGGGGATAGTAGCCACGGCAGCGCTTAAAAATTATTCAGAATTAGAAGATATTTTCACCGAAGCCGAAAGCCGCGGCGAGGCTCCTTTTATAGTAATACTTGACGAAATAGAAGACCCCCACAATTTCGGCGCAATAATCAGAACCGCCGAGTGTGCGGGCGTTCACGGTATAATAATACCCAAAAGGCGTTCGGCAGGTCTTACATACACAGTTAACAAGTCATCCGCAGGCGCGCTGGAGCATATGCACATAGTAAGAGTAACAAACCTTGCTTCTGTTATGGACGAGCTTAAAAAGCGCGGTGTTTGGATATACGGCGCAGATATGAGCGGAGAGCTTATATATTCGTGCGACTTAACGGGAAAAGTCGCTGTTGTTATAGGCAACGAGGGAAAAGGTATAAGCAGGCTTATAAAAGAAAAGTGTGATAATCTTATCTCACTGCCTATGTACGGAAAAATAAATTCGTTAAATGCTTCTGTTGCCGCAGGAATTGCATTATATGATGCGGCAAATCAACGAAACAGAAAATAATAAACATCTTTTTTAAGGACGTGATATAATATGCCCGGTAATAAAAATGATGAAAACAAAAAGAACAAAAACGGGTCAATAAACCCCAAACGTGAAGATATATTCAGCAATGCCTCAAGAGAAGTGCGCCTTACTACTCAAAACCCTCTTGATGACGATTTGCAGGGCTCAAAAACAGAAAAGCGTGAAAACACAAAAGAGCTTTATCATATAATAGATTATCTTGACAAGGTAAAGTCTGACGACAGGGCAAAATCAAGAGTAAACGACCCCAACCAGATGTCGCTTTTCGACGGCGGCAACAAAAGGATAATAACCCCCGACGGAGACAAAAAAACAGCCGTTTTTGAAAAACAATCTCATTATATCGCCGATGAACAGGACTTGCCCACAATTGTAGCCGAGCCTGTCAAATCAAAACCAAACAAACAAAAATCCCTCGAACAAGACGACAAAACCATAATTGTTCCCGAAACGAGCGAGGTATCTCCTGCCGCTGCGGAAAGAGAACCGGCAGAACAAGAAGCTGAAGAGCCGATACCCGTTATGTCTGTTTCTGTGGGTAAGTTTTCTAACATAGTAAGAAGAGAATACGACAACTACATATCTTACGACAGTATGGAGGCTAATTCAAAAAAATCAGCTTCGTATTCAAATTCTGTTGCTTCAGACATTCAAACCGACAAAAAGCCGGGAATAAAAGGCGCTTTAGCTTATTTGACAGAGGCTTTTAACAACAGACGTGACAACCGCTCAAAACATATGGACACACGTCAATATGAAAACGAATTTGACGGTATTGACGAGCCCTCCAAAATAAAATCAAAAATGTATAACGCCTCTACTTCTCTTTACGCAAGTACCCTTTTGCTTGTGTTGCTGACTGTGGCAGGGCTTATCTTTTACATAATTAAAGGCGCAAACACAGCGCTTTTCGGAAAATCGGCAGGCGCCCCTGTTATTTACTGTGCGATAAATCTGCTCGTTGCCGTTTTTGCCGCGATTGCCGCAAGGCAAACAATAATATCGGGCATAAAAGGTATAACAAAACTCGGAAACCGTGATACTTCTGCTGCTTTAGCCTGCGGCGCGGTGCTTTTGCAGTCTGTAATGGCATTTTTTGACGCAGGAAGCTTTTATGACGAGAAAAACAAATTTTTCACGCCTCTTTTGCTTGTTATTATGCTTTATATGTCTTTGGCAAAGCTCAGCGGAAACGAAAGACTGCGAAAAAATTATTCGTTCATAAATTCTTCGGGCAAAAAATATGTTTTGCGCAATTATAAGGACAAACAAACAAAGTCGCTTATATTGGGCTCGGCTTCATCGCCTAAAAGCAACATAGTTTTCCAGAGACCTGCAAATGGATTTAAAAGCTTTTTTGATATTTCTTGCGACGGTTACAGCGGTATGACGCTAATTAACAGAGCCGCACCGATTGTCGCAATACTCGGCGTGATAGTGGGTATTATAAATGCGGCTCATAACGGATTCTTGGCGTTTTTCTCGTCTTTTGCGGCAATTTGCTGCTGTTTTGTACCGGTTAATGCCGTTTTGGCGTCTGAGATGACGCTTAGCAAATACTCAAGGCTTGCCCTTAAGGCAAAGGGTATGATATCGGGATATGCAGCTGCCAGAAGATATAGATCGTCAAACTGCATATACGTAACCGACAGAGCGCTTTACCCTAAAGGCGCGCCAAAGCTTGTTTCTGTAAAGAGACTGAACGTAGACGGCGTAGACGAGGCGCTGATGTCAGCTTATGCGGTAGTAAGGGCTGCTAAAAGCCCTGTTTGCGATGTGTTTGAAGATATGTTTTCGGACGAAACATTTTTGCCTTTGTGCGATAACGTCCTCTATGAAGACGAAAAAGGACTTATCGGCTGGGTAAACGGAGAACGTATTCTTGTGGGAAATGCCGATCTGCTTAAGTCACACGCAATAGATACGCCTTCACGTGATTTTGAGGAAAGATATACGGCAGGCGGCAACAGCATATCTTATATTGCGGTAAAAGACAGGCTTTGCGCGATACTTATAATAAAATACCGTGCCGATTCAAAAGTCGCGACGGCACTTAAAGGGCTCGAAGATGTCGGCGCCTCAATTATAGTAAGTACAACCAATGAAAGCATTACACCCGAAAAAATTGCCGACGATTTTTGCCTTTATAACCGTAGCGTGCGTGTTCTGCCTTCGGGTTTGGG
>JAEEHZ010000060.1 GCA_016281115.1 Clostridiaceae bacterium
CAACAATAAGTGCAGAAGGATACGTATTCGGCGGTTGGTACCTGAACGCAGAATGTACGGGAACTGCAATTACCGCACAATCTATCGTGAAAACAGCAGGAGATCACACACTCTATGCTAAATGGTCATTGGCAACATTCAAGGTTATTTACGACGGTAACGACGGAACTATAGGCAACAAAAAGAGCTACGAGAAGAACGCCGAGTATAAGTCAATTGTTACTGTTGACACAAATAACTTTGAAAACACCGGATATGTATTTATCGAGTGGAACACAAAAGCAGACGGCACCGGCACAACATACGATGAGTCTTCTACATTTGAGATGCCTGCGCACGATGTAACACTGTATGCGCAGTGGGAAAAAGCCGGATTCTATATCACTTATAAGGGCAACGGCGGATTAACCGCAAATAATGAAGACGAAAAGGTTGTTCCTTGCTCAACAAGCAAGATTGTATTCTATCTTGACAATATGTTTATACGCGATGAATATAAGTTCCTCGGTTGGGGAGTAACACCGGATACAACAAATCTTATAGATATGTATCAGCCGGGTGAGGCTTATTTGCTCGGTCAAAACCTTACTCTCTACGCAATTTGGGAGAAGATAGATCCCGGTAAACCAATGGATTTCTCCGATACCGAAACTAACACAGATACATCAGGACCTAAAGACGGCAGCGATACTTCAACAGAGAAAGACACCGAGGATTCCGAAGAACCTGTACCCAGCAAGCCTCTTTACGGTGATGTTGACTGCAACGGCAAGGTTACCATGGAAGACGTTGTAGCATTGCAGAAGATTATGGCTAAGCTTGCTACACATGAGGAATACGGTGAAATGTCACGTATTAATTCCGATTGCGTACATGACGACGTAATTAATATGATGGACGTAACCGAGATACAAAAATTCCTTGCAAAGCTTATTCCTGATTTAGACCCGTAAATTGAATATTTAAAATACGGCGCGCGCTTTTACTTAAAAGCACGCGCCGTTTCATAAAAGACAAGGACGGTCGATCAAATGAGTTTTTACATTGAAAACAACACGGATATTAATATCAATTATGTAAATAAAATACTAAAGGTCAACACTTTACAATATGATTTTATGCCGGATTTACACATCAAAGTTTGCGCGAAAGAGCAATCTCCGAACCTTCCCCGCCCAAACTGTTCAATAAACGGATATTGCTTTTACGACAGCCAAAAAGCCGGGAATAAACTTGTGTTTTCCAAAGACGATATTTACCTTGTTTTGGAGCATGATTGCTTGAAAGCTGCATTGTATTGCCCGAATGAAATGCCGTCTTATAAACAACACGAGATATTAAGGCTTATTTCAATTGCGTTTTTATGCCCGGTTATAAAAGACGGCGGTATTTATATAAGAGGAAATGTAGTTCTTCATAATAATAAGCATTACTTTGTCTGTTCAGATGAAAATGACATAATTGCCCGCAAGCGTGCTGAGGATATGCAAAAATCGGATAGCGCCGCGGATTATTGTCTGTTAAAGAATAACGGAAGATACCTTTTTTATACCCTGCCTTGGAGTAAAAAGGATAATAATTACAATTCTCGCGCATATGCTTTTGACAGTGTGATATTTATTAAAGCCAAATCAGACTCCCCCTCTGTATCACAGTTAAGTTGCGAGGAAGCAAAGGCAATTTTAACAAAAAATAATTACGTGCGTAATATAAGCGAAGAACTTTATAAAGCATATATGAAAAATGCCGAAAGAATATCCGAAACAATAAAAGTGTATATGATGTCGCAGGAGCTTTAAACACATTATTTGGTAAATACAGCATAATAATAAACTAAATCTTGTAAAAAATGAAACAAAGTTATTGAAAATTATTTTTCAATATGATACAATCTATACGTAAGCATACAATGGAATTTGGGGGTGTGGTTTTGGAAAAAAACAACAGCGGCTCCAACAAAATGAAAATCATCACCGCCGTTCTTATAGTAGTTACTTTGGCTGCTATATCTGTCAGTGTGTGGGCATTGTTTTTCAGAAGTGACGACACGTGCGACCTTCTGTTGGCACCCGATTATGCCCCCGTAAATATAGAAAAATATGCCGAAGATATAGGGGATGACTCCGCCTCAAAGCTTGAACAGACGGAAGGCGGCGGCGCGGTAAGTATGTCTTATTCCACCGAGGTAGGAATTGATCTGTCACAGGAAACGGCAAGTTTGTTTTTTGAAAATCCCGGCAAATCCAACCAAGATGTTGTTATCCAAATAGTTATACACGATACGGTAGTTGCACAATCGGGCAGAATTACACCCGGTAAACGAGTTACGATGCTTGATCTGGCAAATGATATGAAATTCTCGCTTGAAGAGGGCGGATACAACGGTAAGATAGTTGTTTTGTATTATCAACCCTACAATGGAGAAAAAGCAATTTTAAATACGGATATCCCCGTTAACATCAGTGTGAATAATTAATTAAATCGGTCAATTAAAGCGAAAGCTTTTTTGAAATATTAAAATCAAAGGAGAAGATTACTATGAGAAAGTTATTATCCGTGTTATTGGCAGTAGCTATGATATGCGCATTGGCAATAACAGCAAACGCAGACACACTTGACGCAACAACAACCACAGCTTCTAAAGATGTGAACGCAACATATGTTGAGGGCGCTAAGGCAGGCACAGTTTACAGCGTAGACGTTGCATGGGGCGATATGCAGTTCACTTATACCGACAGATCCGAAGGTGTATGGAACCCCGCTACTCATACTTACGACAACAAAACAGAAGCAGCATGGGCTCCTGCAGCAGCAGACTCAGGCAACATCACAGTTACAAATCACTCAAACGCAGCAGTAAGCGTTGCTTTTGCTTATACACCTGCTGAGGGCAGCACAGTTACAGCCGCTTTTGATAACGCTACCGCAACGCTTGCCGCAGCCGTTGAAAACGATGTAGAAAACGCACCTAAAGCTACCGTAAATCTCTCAATTACAGGCGGTACAATTTCAGCTACAGGCAAAATCGGTACAGTAACCGTTACACTTGACGCTACAGAAGAAACTACAACAAAAACAGTTACATTCACAGACAATTCTGAAATGTCACTTGCCAACGAGAGCGGAGAAGTTTATCTCTATGCTTGGAATGGTGCAGACATCAGCATTAATACAACTTGGCCCGGACAAAAAATGACAAAGGGCGAAGGAAATGTATATACTTTCGAGCTTGATGTTAACACATATGACCATATCATTATCGGTAACGGACTTGATTCCACGGCAGGCGGAAAACAGACTGTAGATATTGACTTGACAACACTTGGTGAAACTTATAACCTCAGCGTCAGCGGATTTGATTCCGACGCGGGTAAATATACAGTTTCCAATAGCTGATAACTGAATTATATATGAACAGGAGGCTTAAAACCTCCTGTTCATATGAGCCTGATTTGCCTTTCAAAGCTTATAAATATGTTTTGTGGGTTTTGAAAGATAAATTTGCAAATAAAGAGATGTGTTGTGCTTGAAAAAATCTGTTTTGCCGTTAGTTTTGGCAATTGTGTGCGCTATATCGGTTATCTTTGCTGTTGTTGTGCTTTTAAATACAAACAATACCGCAAATCCGCAGTTTACGCCGCCGCCGTTCGACGATAATGCCATAGAGGGAACACCTGCACCCGATTCGGACAGCGGATATGACGAGGTAGACGCTACGGCATATAAAATCGGCATATGCGGAAAAATAAAGACTGAAAGCAATAGAGCGTTTGTGTATCTCAATAATTTATCTGAAAATAACGTATGGATAAAGGCACGAGTTTTTGATTCTCAAGATACTGTTATAGGGGAGAGCGGACTTATTAAACAAGGTTGGTATTTGCCCTATATAACGCTTTTTAATGTGCCGCAAGATAAAAAATTAACCGTAAAGATAATGGCTTACGAACCCGACACTTATCACAGTGCAGGGGCAGTCACACTTAATGCAGTTATTAAGGAGGATGGGCAATGAAAAAAATAATTTCCGTTATTTTATGCGCTGTTTTGTCACTTTCGTGCATGATAAGCGCCGCGGCTTACAGTGAGATTATGACTTACAGTAACGATGTTACCGCAAAGTATAACAAAGGCGTACATAACATATACTACGCCGATGTTGACGCCGACGGCACTGCAAAAATCGAATTCCCCGACGGCAGTACCGTAACTGTTGCAAACGCGGGCAGCGCTTTTAAAATAGGCGTTATACCTGTTGACAAAAGCGATATGAGCGCGTGGTATTGGTTTGAGGATATCCTTCTTAAATACGGCGAAGACATTATGCCGATGTATATTTTTGCCGAAGACGCAAACGGTGATAGATTTGTACCGCAGGAGCCTGTTGAAGTTACCTTGACTCCCAAGAATAGTTACAACTTGCCTTTGGTATATAATCTTATGCCCAGCGGCGAGGCATCACCTGTGGACGCTTCCAATAACAGCGGCGAAATAACATTTACTGAAATACTTGACGGTTATTTTGCCGTAGTAGAATCGCCCAAGTCTGACACCGACAGCGACATTACCGATACAGATACATCTACTTCAACTGATACATCTTCAAACACAGACACATCCGATAATACCGATACGTCAACAAGCACAGACACATCTACCGATACAACGTCCGATACAGAGGATGACACAAAATATATGTACGGAGATGTAGACTGCAACGGAAAGGTAAATATGGAAGACGTTGTTGCGCTTCAAAGAATTATGGCACTTCTTACGACCCACGAAAGCTTCGGTGCCGCTTCACGTGAGAACTCAGACTGCAATCACGACAAAATAGTTAATATGCTCGACGTTGTGCAATTACAAAGATATTTGGCAGATCTTATACCAACGCTTGACCCCTGACATATAATTATTTGATTGCCTCAACCTGTAATAAAGGTTGAGGCATTTTTATGATAACACCAAAACTATTTACAAGGAAAGTAATATGAAAAAAATACTGCTTTTTCTAAAACGTGAACCGATGCTTATAGCAGCTGTTTCGGCGGCTGTTATCGCAATGATAATAACACCGCCGTCCGCCGATCTGTTTTTGAATATAGACTGGCGCACCTTAGGCACGCTTTTTATGATGCTTACCGTGCTTGAGGGCTTTAAAAAAGAGAATATATTTAATCCGCTTTTAGCTTTTGCAGGTAAAATAAATTCTATGGTTGGACTTTCTTTGTTTTTGGTATTTTCAGTATTTTTTTCGTCTATGTTCGTAACAAATGATGTTTCGCTTATAATCTTTGTGCCTCTTACAATAATTCTTTTTAAAACGGCACAAAAAGAAAAATACATATTGCCCGTAATAACACTTGAAAACATCGCCGCAGTCAGAGGCTCTATGCTTACCCCATTCGGCAGTCCGCAAAACTTGTTCATTTACGGTCAAAGCAATGTATCTGCAATTAAATTTGTGCTTTATATGATGCCTATTTGGGCTATATCCGGCGTTTTGCTTGCGGTATTCGTAGTTTCTGTATATCACCGTGATCTAAAAGAAAAAGCGTTGATCTCAAACGGCGGTTTTATGGA
>JAEEHZ010000061.1 GCA_016281115.1 Clostridiaceae bacterium
ATCCCCATTCATAAGTCATCAACAGCACGCTGTCTGTGTTGGCCCCAAGCTGTGCGTAATCTATCCCCTCATACAAAAGGCCGGGCTGGTCCGAGGACGTTTTCGGCGCAAGTGCAACAGATACCTTAAATCCGTATTCGGACGCGGCATCCCGCAGCTTTCCTGCAAAATCGGAGTAAGCCTGCCTGTTGTCTCTCATTATGTATTCAAAATCAAGATTTACCCCCGAATATCCCTTTTGCTGCATGGTAATTATCAAATTATTTATTATATTCTCTACTGCGGCAGGGTTATTTACAAGCTCGTTTATAAGCCCGTTATCAAACGCCTCCTCACCGCTTCTTGGCGTCAGTACAAGTATAGGCGCCACTCCGTAAGCCTTTGCCAGAGAGAGCAAATATTCATCTTCGGTAGGTATAAGTTCGCCGTCGGGCGTAAAGCCGTAAGAGAAAATTGAAAGCTCGGTAAGATAAGGAATTGTCTGAAGCAGTGTGCTGCGGTTTATAAACGGATACGCGTAACCGTTTACTCTGAAATTATTATCTTGCTGTCCCACAAATTTTATCGCAAGCGTATCTCCCGGGTATATTTGCTGTTGCAGAATAAGCGACGGATTATTCTTTACTATGTCATTAAGCGGTACTCCGTACTCTCTTGCTATGCTTATTAAAGTTTCGCCCTGTTTTACAATATGTACGGTTTCGGGTATAAGTACCAAAAGCGCCTGCCCCAC
Source organism: Clostridiaceae bacterium (assembly GCA_016281115.1). GTDB lineage: Bacteria > Bacillota > Clostridia > Oscillospirales > Acutalibacteraceae > JAEEHZ01. The sequence goes on from JAEEHZ010000061.1 coordinate 734, forward strand.
CACAAGCCGTGCGTCGGGCGGCACCTGATTATCATAGATAAGCCTTTGCACCGACACGCCGTACCTTGCCGCTATGGAAAACAATGTATCTCCCTGCTTAACAATATGTATCATATAAAGCACTCCCAAAACAAATTAATAATTAATATGCGTTTTGGGAGTGTATTATACTTTTCCTATACGGTTTTTTCTACTAACACATATTCAACTCCGCTCTGATAAAGAAAATATGCTGTAAGAATAACAGCAATCCCTCCGCCTATGATAAATACATCGGTACAGATGTCATTTTTCAACTGCGGAAATTCAGGCATTTTAATCGCATCCTGACAAATTGATTTAAATTTAATCGCTCGTCATTTAAATTCTTTATCAAAAACAGAGTATTATGAAAAAATTTTTCCGTATTTGTTATACAGAATAACTTTCGTTTTTGTTACAAAGAATTAAGCTCGGCTTCGGGCAAATCATTTTCAAGATTGTCTCTCGCAATATCGGTATCTATCTCCTTATAAGCATTGGAAATCGGCTTTTCATGCTTATACGGTTTGGTATGATAAACTTTTTGCGAGGCTGCTGCCGTTCCCGCAATTATAGAATTGACAGCTGTTTTGCCGTGCTTAGCCTTGCCTTGGATTTCAGGTACGGCTGGTTGTTTGTTTTGTGGTTTTTTGTGCGTTCTCTCAGGACGCTTCATTCCTTGTTTAGCCATATATTTCACCTCACCTTTAGTGTGAGAAAAATACAAAATTTTATTCAGCGCATAAAGTACAACAAAAGATTCTTACTCATACGCTTTAGGCAAAACGTTTGTAAAACACCTCGCCCGGTAAAGGCTATAACTGCATACCAAACTTCTGTTACGGACTATAACATCGGTATCATCTATGTAAATAAAAGTCTTATCCAACTTTTTGAAGGAATTTCCATATATATTGCATACTCCTTTTTTCAGATCAATTACTGTGCGACACAGCGGCGCACAATGTAAGTTTTGAGCCTTCGATGGCGCATTTTTTAAAATAGCAAAATGTCTCGTCCTCACATAGCGGTGTAAAGCCGTTTGCCGTTATCATTCGATAGGACGGTGTGTTTTCACGGTAACATCGCGCCCATATCTTCACATTCAAAGTGCGTGCGGCAAAGTCGGCTGCAGTGCCGAACGCGTCTTTACCGTATCCGTTACCTTGATATTCCGGAAGTACGCGACAGCCAAGCTCGGCGCTGCCGTCTGACGTAAAGTTCCAAATAATCACTTCGCCTATCATTTCGCCGTCATCTGAGAGCCGTACAGCTAAATTCACAGAATTACCTGCCCGCATATCGTACATTACGGAATCATAAAAGGTATTTTCATTCACGGGTTCGGTAATACTCATATCCTCACGGTAGTCATATCCCCAGTATTTATTGTTCTCTATGTCGGTATTCAGCGTAAGATATGCCTGCCTATCACTTTCCCGGATTTCCGTCAGTACAACACCGCCGTGAGAAAACGATACTTTCGACTTCATTTTTGAGGCGGGAGAACCTATATGGACAAGGTGTTTGTTTGCCATTGCAATCGGATGATATTGCATTTTAGAGGTGCGAAGACCCGGGTCTCCGGAATCATCCTCCCGGGTTATAAATGCAAGCGGATGCCCTAAGTGATTTGAGATCAAGCGTACAAAGCCGGAATACATAGTCGGATAGATACCTTCGTACCTTGTCAGCGCCTTTTCCACATGAATCAAGAGCATATCTCCCACAATCTCTCCGATACTGAACGCCGCAAGTTTTTCCTCAACAAACAGCCCTGCCGCATAAAGCCCCAGTGAATCACAGATGTCAAACAGCTTACTTGCTTGCTCGATTTCCATGCGTTCCAATGCTTGCCCATCTCGGTGTTCCGCCATATATTCATTGAGCATGGTTTTAACCTTCGACTGATCATCAGCCTTCAGAAATCGAATTACCGGCTCCCCGTAAAGCTTTTTAAATTTGTTGATATGATTTCTCTGACCGTTGTACTTCTTTCCCCTGAAAGTCATCGCTTCCTCAAAGGAATAGATATAATCACTCCAGCGTCTGTCATACGCCCACATGGCAGGCTGCAACCGCTTGTCTTCACGGATTTTGTCAAGCGTGTTATCATCCGCAGCAAAAAAGCGCAGTGGCAGGTGATTCTTGTACGCATATTCCGTCAGTTCATCTATCATACCACTCGGATCGGCTCCGATCGGGTAACTGAACACCGGCTGCTCGCCGATGCTTCGGCGGACGACAAAGGTGTCGTTCCAAACACAAAGCTGCATGTCTGCGCCTTTGTGCCACATGAACAGATACCCGGCGGACAGATCACTGCAAAGCGATGGATTACTCTTGATATATGGTAGCGCTTTTTGAAGCGCAGAAACAGAAAACGGTTCAAATATTAACATAAAAATTCCTCAAATCCAACTTGTCAAGCCTATTTTTCAGATTCGGCAAGCAGGCTCTCGACAAGCTCACGTTTTTCATACAGAACACACCCGCCCTCATGGTCTTCGGTCAGAATACCCCCGGCCCGAAGTGCGGTGAAAAGGGGCGAATGTATCGCCTCACGCAGAGATGTGCTGCGCACATTCACATCGGAATAGGGCGAGAACGGGCAAGGCTCAGCACCGCCGTGAGAATTAATATGAAAGAAGCCTCTTCCCGCCGCCACACAGCCGCCGGAGCTTTTTTCGTCCCCGGGGAATGATATATACACCATTTCAGGATGTTCACGGCGAAGTCTATCTATCTCGCTGCGCAAATACTCCCTTTCTTTGTCGCCGGGTGCCAGCTCCTTGCTGTCATCTGTGACAGGGACGAATTCGACAAAGAACACCGCTTTACAGCCGCGATTTGAGAGCTTTTGAAGGAAGGTGTCCGACGATACCTCTTGAATGTTTTTCGTTGTCACTGTGACGGATGCGCCGAATATGAGTCCTCTGCGTTGAAGCTCATCCATGTTGGCTATGAGCTTATCATAAATGCCGTTTCCTCGCCGGGCATCGGTGATCTCCTTTTCACCTTCAATACTCATGATCGGCAGAAGATTACGGCTTTTATCGAAAAGCTTAAAATACTTCTCGTCCATAAATGTCCCGTTGGTGAAGATCGGGAAAAGGATATTCGGTTTCTTTGCCGCCGCCTCGATAACATCTCGGCGGAGCATCGGCTCGCCGCCGGCAAGCAGTATAAAGCTGATACCGAGATCGTCCGCCTCGTTAAAGATACGAAGCCATTCATCGCTTGTAAGCTGGCAGACAGGCTCACTGTCAACCGTTGCGTGATTACAGCGTGAATAGCAGCCTGCACAGTGCAGATTGCATTTGCTTGTAATGCTGGCTATCAGAAACGGCGGTATGTGTTCCCCGTTTTCCTCCGCCTTTTTTCTCTTTTTTGAAGCCGCACGGATCGCAGCGGCAAATTTGAGCATAAATGCACTCTCTCTCGGATTTTTCAGCGTAGCCTTCAGCGCATCGTTAACAATGATTTCCACGCCTTTTGCCATGTATTCCTGAATATCAAACGGTTCGTTCATCGTGCGGTCTCCTTATCAAAACTCAGTCGTCAACTTTGTTTGCCAAAAATTTATTCAGTCTGTCTACCAATTCATCTACATCGCTTCCGTGCGCGGCACAGCCCATTTCCAGACTTTCCATCCGGCTAAACGGACAGCCCATGCAGTGCATACCGTATTCCATCATAATCGGAGCAGTATCGCGATCGATCGAAAGTACATCTTCAATGCTCATTTCTTTTGTGATCATTTTTTGTTCCTCCTTCATATCTGTTCCCTGCCCATTTGGCTGAGCGCTTTGTCTAAAAGTTGTTTAAGCTGAAGCAGTTCTTCATCCGGCAGATTGATACAGCCACGCATCGTGTCCGGCACTTCTACCGCCTTGTCTTTCAGTGCATTGCCCGTCTCAGTCAATGATAAAATGAGTTTTCGCTCATTGTTATCAGGACGGACACGGTTAATATATCCCTGCTTCTCAAGCCGTTTCAAAAGTGGGGCAAGTGTGCCTGAATCAAGATGTACTTTTTTTCCAAGTTCACCCTCCGTCATGCTGCCATGCTCCCAGAGGACCATCATAACAACATATTGTGTATATGTCAGGTTGAGCTTCTCCAGCGGCTTTCGGTATTGCCTCACTATCTCTTTTGCGCACGCATACAGAGGAAAGCAAAGCTGATTATTTAGCCGGATACCATCATATTTACTCATGTTCTGCGCTTTCTCCATCATACCAACTTCCTTGCAAATTCTGCCGCGTCTTTCACTTTATCTTCGCCGGGCTTGCCCCTGA
>JAEEHZ010000062.1 GCA_016281115.1 Clostridiaceae bacterium
AACTCATACTCTACCACCCATTTCTTCTTTTATGATTTCCCTGACCGCTTCTTTGGTCATATCGGTTGTTTTTGTCGCAACCCTTAACTCTATCATTTGTCTAATAAGCGGCTGGATTATGATATAATCCGCAAGCGCGCCGATAAAAGAACATAATACAAACCATTTAAGACTTAAAATCAACGGATTGATAAGTTCTAATATAATGAAAAAGCATAAGAGTTTTACGGGTCTTGCAAGTTTCGGAGAAAAAGAACTGAAAGCACTCATTATCAAGAATATAAGCCACACTATTCCCGTAACGGAAAGCGCAATCGACTCGCTTCTTGTTTTAGTGTAAACGTCCCAGTTTATTATCAACAGCACAACCAACGGGGCGATATTTACTAAAACGCATAATAATCTTAATAAAAGCAAATGACTTGCCTTATATCTCTTTATCTTCGCCATTTAGCATCTCCTTGACCTTTTCTGCCGTGCCGTTCTCTACAAGTTCAGTTATTCCGCAAACCATAAGAACAATCGCATCTTTTGAATTTCGGTAAAAGGCTAAACCTGCCTGGATAAAGGCTTTTTTCTCTTTTTCAAATTCTTCTTTTTCCTTTTCAAGCAGTTGCAGGGCTTCGTCTATCTTATCACGGGATTTATCCGATTCGTCTTTTACTTCTTTCTTACGGGTTTTAATATCGGAAATAAGATTAAGCAGTATTTTTCTGAATATCACACAAACAATACCGCTGCCAAGCAAGGACACAAGGGCATCAATGCCCCACTTTTCTATTTTGTTAAGCCACTCTACATCTTCTTTCGGTTCTTCCGCAACGGGTTCTTCTGCCTGCGGTTCTTCCGTTATGGTTTCTTCTATGTATGTTTCTTCTGACGGGTCAATCTCTTCCGCTTTGGCATACTTTACCACCAAACTGGCAACGAGAAAACCTACCAGCAAAAGGCAAAACAAAACGTATAAAAACATAAATGTTTTCTTTTTCATTTCTCTGCTCCTTTAAGCATTTTATCAAGCAATAAATACCAGTCCTTACAAGGTTTATCGCAAGGCTTTTTGTTTGTTATTGCACGACAACGCTTACAAATATTGTTAATTGTTGTTGACGATTTGTTCATACTGTTCTTGCGTTATCCAGCCTTTAACAACCGCATTTGCGACCATCGCTTTCGTCCAATAACCGCTTTCGTAGTATTCTTTTACTTTTTCAAACTTGTTAGTCATTTTCGTTTTCTCCTTCTTCCAAGTTGGTATCCGTCATCATTGCTAAATAAGCGGTCTGCGCTTCGTTCTTTTTGATTTTAGCAGTGTTTTCGGCATCTTTGCGCTGCAATTTCCTAACGATTTGGTCTTTCTTTACAATGGTAATCATCTTTCCATATCTCCTTATAAAATTTATCAAATTTTTTGACAAGATTATGAGTGTTCCTTTTTAGCACCCGTTTTCTTGACCTGTTCTTGCTTGTTTTTCTTCCAGAGACGTGCGCCTTAAAACTTCTATAACAATCATCGACTTGCGCCCTTGTCATTTTGCCTGCTTTTGCACGGGCAACGAGTTTTTTAAGCCGCCTTCTCTCGTGAGAAATTTTTTCTGGCAAAAGTTTTACTATAACTTTTCCGCTTTCTATAAGCCTATAACTAAACCCAAGAAAATGAATCGGCTGTTTTAACGGCTGTATATGAGTTTTCTTTTTGTTGAGATTAAGCCCCAACGCTTTAACCATACACTTTATAGTGTCTCTACAAGCCCTTAAATGGTCAATATTTTCGTGAATTAGTATTATATCGTCCATATATCTGACGTAAGTCTTTATATGTAAAACTTCCTTGATATAATGGTCAATATCATCTAAAACAGACAACTGTATTAGTTGAGATACTTGCGACCCCAAGCCGATGCCCCTTCCTGGCTTGTCTTTATGTGCGAAAGAATCAATGATTTTGCCTACTTGAATTTTTACCCAGTCGTCCTTTACCCTTTTGTTTATCGCCTGTTTCGCTATTTCGTGTGGCGTGCTTCCGAAGTAATCTTTCAAATCACATTTCAGCACCCAACCAGTCATACCAAAATGTCTGTTATGGACTTGCAAGTGCCTTTTAAGGCGACGTCTTGCGAATTCCGTCCCTTTTCCTTTCAGGCACGCCCCATTGTCATAAACAAAGCCTTTTCGTATTTCATTTGTCAAATAGTTGTCGCATAAACTTCTTTGAAAAACCCTGTCGGGTATTTTCGTGGATTGTATCTCTCTTCTTTTCGGTTCGTATATAATAAATTCGTTATAAGGCTGTATCTCATAAGTGTCGGCATCTAACTTTTGTTTTAACAGGTATATATTGCTTAACGCATTATTCGTATATCCTGCAACGCTGTCTTTCCATAAAGTGTTTCTTTTGCATTTTTGTAGTCCATCTTATAAACTTCTAAAATCGCAAACATCATCTTTAACACTCATAAAAAAGTTTTGGTCGGCGTGTATAGCAATAATTATCGAGTAAATTGCATCACCGTTCTTATTTTCGCCCTTACGGGACGGGATAGAAGTTCCTTGCATAATTTCCCTTTCGGAAAACTACCCAATCAGGGACAACGCCGTTAGTGTTGTTAGCATCGTAGTTGTTCATATCACCCGAAGTATTGACATTATGAACATTGTTCGCGTTAGACGAATACGGCGTAGATTAACTTCTAACCCATATATTTTATATATTCTTCATTACGCCAGTTTCTTAAAAGTTCTTCGATGGTATGCAATAAGCCTTCCCAGTAATAAATTTCTTTTCCTGGTATATTGCAAACTATCATTGCCCTTTCAATATCTTTGCGTAAAGCACTTATTTCAGTTATAGCCTTATTTTGAAATTCTCTCCGAAGAGTATAGTCGGCACTTGTTTTCACATAAACTTTATTTGCTCTGTTTGCGTAGTTTTTTATCGCAAGCGTTTCAGAATATATGTTTTTTGCAAGAACGGGTTTTAAGTTGTTTGGAACAATTTTCTCATTGACAACCTGGTTTAAGGCAAAGGAAAAATAGTTTTTGTTTTGCACCTTTTGTTCTGTATATTGCACCAGATTATTTATAAGTGTAAATACTTCTAATTTTCCTTTTGCCCTTTTGCTTACAGGCACTGACATATCTCTCCTTTACTCACCCCTATCGGGGTGAATTTATTTTAGTCTCCGACTGTAATATTGACCTTACCGCAAATACTGCAAGCAGGGACAACGCCGTGAGTGCCGTAAGCACCGTAGTAGTACATATCACCCGAAGTATCGACACGCCGAACACTGTTCGCGACAGACGAATACGGCGTTCTTAACCACCAGTATTTTGCCGAACCGCTTTGATATTTTATCTTATCGGCGTTAGTCGTGTTCTTATAGTATTCGAGTTGCGAACCTTCGCTTATATCGTTATACTCGTCCGTGCCATGAACGTCCTTTCTTGATACGAGATACACTTTATCGTAAGTTATATCGTAGGTCGCACCGTTAGCCCTATCGAATTGATGCAACGCCGTTTTAACTTGGACTTCACCCAAAGCATCGACAAACTCTTGGTCGAGACCATATAAGAACCCTGCCATCGTAGAACCGCCAGGAATTCTATCAAATACGGACTGCGGTTTCCAGAAGTTAGACGATGCGTTGGAATTAAGCCAAAGCCTATAAACCGAATCCCTGTATCTGTTAGAGCCGTAAGCGTTTCTTTCCGTAGAGTTGTGATAACCGTCATCGGTCATATACGACCTGTTCTGTGCCGTGAATTTGCCTAAATCCGTGCAAACCGTTTCACCGTCATAAAGCGACACGGCAACGGTTTCTATTTCTGCGCCGCCCGTTCCGTTAGCAGCGACAGGCTGATAGGTTTTTAAATAATTGCCTATAACATCGCTTTGCGCATAAGAACTCTTATAACCGCCGATATTCGTGTGTCTGAAACCGCCCTTCGCTGGTATCGCCTGCGTTAAGGTAAACATATAAGTTCCGTCATATTGAGTGCCACCACCATAGGCTGCGTGGTCAAGCGTAAACTTATAATTACCTGCGGCAAGACCGTTTAACGCATAGTAAAGTAATTGCGGCGCGGAAAAAGGCATCGTCCCGTAAAGTAAAACATCGTGCATCAAAAGTTGAATACTCTTTGTTAATTTCGGGTTTCTTGGTGTCATTTTGTCGAAGTCAACGACATCGAAGGTAAGAACGCTTGCCGTCTCCGTAACGATTACAACATCATTTGCCTGCGGCGTTCCCGTAACGGTTATACCGTATTCCGAAAGGGTTATTACTTCGCCGTTCTCTTTGTGCCATACGTTGCCGTCATACGTTGCTTCATACACGCCTGCGTGGGTCGTCCCCATTTTTGCAAGGAAAGTGCTTGCCGTGATGCTTACGGCGGTGATGCCTTGACTGTTTCCTTTGCTTACCGTGATGTTGGTTTCTCTTTCGACTTCAACCTGGTCGCTTACTTCAAGAAACTCTTTTGCCCTTCCAAGTCTTACGATAGCGTTTAGGTCTTCCATACTGTTTATTTCAAGACCGCCGTTATTGCTTGCAAGCCTTAAAAGTGTCTGGTTTAACTTTCCCATTTCCGCTGCGAAAGTGTCATCTGTCAAAATTTTACTTGGCATAATCTTTCTCCTTTAATCTTTTTGATATATATATCCGTCTTCCCCTACATAGAAGGGTAAGCCTTCAATCGCTTCTTGTCTTGCCGTTGTTTCGCTGTCTATCAACGCTTTTAACGCCTTACCCTGTTTTGCACTTAAAGGTTTCTGCGTTTCATCGCTGGATAACGAATCCGTTACGGCTGACTTGTCTAATTTTAGGTTGATATTCCCTTGCAACTCTGCCGCTGCGGATAATATCGCGCTATTCCTGTTTTGGACTTCTTCGGCAATCTTTTCGTTTACATAAGTGGTAGATGCTAACCCACTGACGATTGCGCTCGTTTCTACAACGGTTTCGTTTCCGTTTCGTAGAGTGAATTTTAATTTGCCGTCTTGCGTTGGCTGAATATTTACAACCGACTGTTCGATAGGCAAGTCAATCGTGTAAGAACTTAACGTAATGCCCGTTTTAGTTAAAAGCGAAAACGTATATTTATATTCTTCGGGGTCTGTTTGCACGACTAAACTGTGCGCAAGACTGTTTCCAAGCCTATCCGCTATCAACGAAAGGAACATATTTACATTTTCTAACTGGTTTCTGAACGCATCATCTGATACAAGTTTTAAATCCATATTTACTCTCCTGCATAATTAGCATATACATAACCATTTTCATCGGCGGTAAGATATACACTCGTTCTCGCATCTATTTTGCTGTCAAGCGATGCCGCTTCGGAATCAATTTTCTCGTCAAGAACCTTACCTTGTTTTGCGCTTAACACCTTCGTGTTATCGTTTGTGGTTAGATTATCGGCTATCGAAGACTTATCCACTTTGAGATTGTCGTTTGTCTGCCTGTCCGATATTTCCTGGACAATTTTGTCGTTTAACACTTTGCCTTGTTTGGCACTTAACGGCTTTTCCGCATTGTTGGTAGTTAAGTCGTCCACGATGTCGGAAAAATTGATTTTCCCTGCGTTTATGCCGTCTAAAAAGTCTTTTAACGAACTTTCTACCGCTTGCAGTTTTTCGATGATAAGTTTTTCGGGCTTATAGTAAAACGCCCTTATCTGTCTTTCGCTATATCCCTGCGATGCTGGATTTTGCGGCATATCTCTCACACCTTGCGAGAGAATATCTTCGATAATCGCATTTGTTATGATTTTTACATAGTTATCCATATTATCTTACCCCTATATTTCTCTTAATACGCTTGAATTCGATTTGAACGGAATTTATCGCAATATCCGTCTCCGTGTCGCTTTTGAAATACAACATAACAAAGTTTACGTTTCTTATGTTTAATCTTCTCGTGTATGAAGAACCGAACTCGCTATCAAGCGATATTGTCTGAATATCCGTTTCTTTCATTTCAAGGTCGTTATTTGCCCTTAAAAGTTCGTAATCGTTGTGATTGAACCTTGTCTTAAAACCATATTTTAGGTGATTTGCAAGGCTTTTTTCGCCCGTCAAACACAACCAAGTAAGGGTTTTTTGATATGCTCTCGTTCCTAAATCCAGTGCGCCCGTCCACCACTCTGCAATTACTACCGATTTGTGTATCAAAGTTGCCTTGAAATCCGCTATCGCTGGGTTGATGCTGCTTACAAAAGACACTTCTTCGTTTTTATCGTTTAATAAGAGTATCTTTGAATCGGACTTTAACACATTGAAAGAAATACCCTTGACGTTTTTATGGAAAGTAATCGAATTTCCTGTTGCCACATATTCGATTGAAAAAGTTAAACCGTTATTGTCGAATTGTATGGCATAATCTACATACGAACCATCGGTTAAAATCTTAATATTTTCGCCGTCTGTAAATTTATTAAGCGGTAATTCAAAATAAGTCCTGCCGCTATCGACATAAAATTTACTCGTCTGTATTTCTTGATAGAAATTGCAACCGATTAAGACTTTATCTCCCGTATAAAAATCAATGGTGTTTTCAACCGTAAAGCGTTTAATGTATCCGTCTGCTGTATCATAGGCGACAAGTCCGCTTGTAAGCAAAATCTTTTCTTCGTCATAGAAATTTCTTGTAAACTTACACAACTGCCCGTCTTCCGTTCCGAACCATAATTCATCGTCAACAAAACCCCAAACGCTAACGGGAATATTCGTCCACTTCCACCACTCATAATTGACTTGACTTTCATCGCTGTTAAACAAAGTCTTATATTTGTTATCTGCAACAAAACACTCTTTCTGGTCGCCGCCGACAAAAATATAATATTTTCCGTTGAAAGCCACACATTTAGAATTCGCCAAGTCGTATCTTTCAAGCAAGTTAGATATTTGCTTTGACCTGTGGATTATATATCTCGAATCGACCGTCATATTTTCGCCGAGAGAAACAGCATAAACGCCGTCTTTCGCAACCATAAGGCAATCGCCGTTAAAATTCGTTATGCCGCCGACAGCCCCCATACCGACTTGAAAACCCGAAGGTGTAAACATAGCCGTGTAGTCAACCGTGTTTGCTTCGGTTGTTCCTGTATAAACCGCTCCGCTTATAACGTATATAGAAGGCTCTTGCGCCGAAAACTCTTTTACAATTAAAAGGGTTGTGTCGTTTAGCCTATCCATACCAGTTATCTTTTTATCTGCCGTTCCGCACACACACCAGGATTTTTCGCCGAAATATGTAAAGTCTTCGTCTTTCGACCAGTAAATAGTGTTTCCGTTAGGTGCTACAACAAACAATCTATCCGTTGTGCCTTGCGTTCCGAACTTAATGCCTATTCCTGCACTTGTGATTTGAGACGAATCGTGAACGACTTGCAATTTAACTTCTATATTCGGTTTTCCGTCTGACAAAGGCTCGTAGGCATCTTCTTCGCCGCTTACGGCGTTTAATGTAATCGTTCCATTTTCAAAAGAAACCGAACCGCTATATTTTACGGGATTTGCCCCGTCCGACAATGTAAAACTGTCATAATCGACATAACTACCAAAGTGAATTGTGGAAATTGTTGCCGAGAAATTTGACAAGTCAAAATTTACATTAGGATAATTAAACCTTGCGGTCGTTGAAAAGGAACAACTACTTGTCGATGCGCTAACACTATTTATCTGAATAGGTATGCTCGTTGCGGCTATTTCGTTTAAGACCGAAACGCTGCCGCCTTTAATATAAACGAGTTTGCAAGAAAACCTTGACGGCAAGGTATAATAAACATCTACATTATTTACTTTGCCGTAGTAGGTTTTAGCCGTATTTTCTGTAATAGTGTTTCTAAACGCCAAAACACCGCCATTTGACATAGTTATTAAGTCAATTTGACTTGTTATGCCTATATTTACTTCAACGGCGTATGTGGTAGTTGTCTGCGATGATGAATCAAACGTGCCTGTTCCGTAATCAACGCTTTGCGATGACCCCGTAACCGACATACCGCTGGTAAACGTGTCGTAATCGCTTGTAGAGTTAAACCCAAAAATAATAGAACCGTTCCAACTGTCTCTTTTTGTCAAGACTTTTGCATAAACGCCGTTTCTTCTTACAACCTGCCCAGCGGACAAGGTGTCCGACTCTATTCCGAACTCTCTTCCTATATAACTTCCCCAGTTTGCGCCACGACCTTTAAGCCACACGTTGACACTGCCCAACCGTGTTGACATACCCGTTACCCTTTCGCCAGTCGATGTGGTCGTTGTGGTCGCGGTAACGTTTTTGGTTGTGGTGTCTGTAATAGTTTTTTCACTAAATGACCCAACCGTTGATTTTATAATAGAACCAGCGGTATAATTACCTGGATTAGAAGTTTTTACAAGCGTAACTATCGCACCATCTTTTCTTTTGATTTTTACTTCAAGGTCTTCAAAGTTTTTAGTGTCTAAAAAGTAAGTGGCACTTTTGCCAGATGCGACAGGGTTTTTACCAAACAAAGTATTTTTTATATATGGCGACAGTAGATTTTTTTCTTCTGCCGTTATTCTCGTATAATTAGTGCCGTCTTCCTGGCAGCCTATATTTTCCGTTGTCGTAGGAATATAAACGTCTTCGTTGCCTACAACACGCCTTAATTCAAAATAACCGTTATTCCATTTCGAGAATACAAGAAAATCGCCGCAACCGACAAAATAAGCCTTATTGCCGTTAAGAAACAATCTGCACTCTTTATCCAAAAGTAAACTCGTATTTACGGGACTTATCGAAGTGTCGTTTGTATCGACTGCACCGCTTGCATCAATGCGTTTACTGGTTATGTTTGCAAATTCACCGTTAGAACGATTTACAAGCCAAAACTTTTTGTCAGAATAGACAATTAGAAACGGAATTGAGTATATCGTAAAGTTAAAAATGCCTTTTATTGAAGGAAACGCCGAATTACTTCTTAACCGATATTGCGTTGACCAGCCAAACCGTTTATGGTTTATGCCGTCTCTCGATATTAAGTTTTGCATATCCGATGCGTGAATAGCACTAACTTCTACCGCAGTAGATAAGGTATCTAACCCCTTAAAGCCGCTTAAAGAAACCTTTGACCTTTCACGCAAATCAATATCTTCTTTTATGTTCATAAATTTCCTTAAAACATTACATTTTTAACATAACTTTGATGCGTTTTTTTGTCCGAACCGTATGAGACGTATTCGGTTATGATGTTTTCAAAAATATTTCTCGAAGTTGCGGCAATATTTGGCTCGTCCTGTTCGTAAAGTTCGCCTTTAACAAAGTAAGGAATTGCCCTTGCCAGCACTTCTGGAATATCTATTTCGCTGTTATTGTCCGAATTTACCGTAAACGCCGAAATTACGGGATTATATACGAAAGTGAAAGAATCTTCGCTATCTAATTCTTCCCACTCTGTCCCGTTGAAATATTTTGCAACGCCGCTTACGTTATAACAGTCGAATTCTTTCGGATTTGATGGAAATTCACTTGCGACACCCTTATAGTTGTATTCGGAATAATACGGAATCAATATTTCGGCATCTCCCAGTCTTTGAAAATTCGTAACGGGTATTACATAGTCCGAAATATGTATTATGCTTTCCAACGAACCATAATCGCTTATCAAGTTTTTAAGTTCATATTTTAGAAAGTCTTTCACGGTTTTACCTTGTGATATTACGACCTGTTTCGTCTTCGTGGGTAAAATCTTCATCGTGATAAACCTGGATATAGCCCTGTTTATAGAACCTACCATACGGTCAAGATAGTCTTTATATCTATCGTCTTCCTGGTATATTGCAAGATTTACAACGCTTAACGCTTCATCGTTGGTATTCATTAAGCGAAGGCTTTCTAACTTAATTTCGCCGAGTGTCATTTTCTCTCTCCATTTGGAAAAAGGGGACAATAAATTTTATACTGTCCCCTTTCAATTCGTTTACAATTCGATTAAGACAGCCTTAACACTTGCGGCGTTGGAAGTCGTGGTGTATTTTACGCTGAATTTGTCCGTCGAAATGTTTTTATATTTCGCCGAATCTAACTGCATATAATACAGTCCAGCCGCCGTGATGTTTATTTCCTTATCGCCGTCTTTGTAAGGGCTGTTGCCGCCCTTTACCGTCAAGACAACGGGTTTCGCATCGCCCAAGTCGGACGAAGATGCTGCGGCTACTACTTCTACAAGCAGAACCGTTCTCGAATCGTTTGCAACCTGCGACATTTCTTTGTAAGTGCCTGCCGTTAAAGCATCACCCAAAGCAATCGAGTTTAACTTATTTCTTTCCATAACTCATATCTCCTTTTCTTAATATTCGTAGTTTGCAGTATCAATTTTAAGATACTTGCAAGCACTGGTATCCATAACGCCTGCATCGTAAAGGTTGAAGCCTTTAACCGCATCGGAGAAACCGCCTTCGGGTCTGTATGCTTCTTCTTTGGTCAACGGGTCGAAGAACGCAACCGAATCGCCCGTTCTGAAAAACGCATAATCGTTGGTGGAATCTTTCTGCATTACGTTGCAACCGATGAATTCAAGACCGTTGTAAGAAACGATTTCACGATTTCTGACAATCTTGGAATTGTTGGTGTCGATTTTACGCAACGCAACTTTTAAGCAGCGAAGGAATTTCGGCGAAACTTCGCAAAAGATTTTTTCCGAGTCTTTTACGTTGTTCATACGAAGTTGTAAAACTACTTCGTCAATCGCATCAAGGATATTGACCTTGTTTGCGCCGCTCGAAGTCGTGTCCTTCGTTCCCGAAGTAAGCGCATAGCCGTTAGCCCTTGCCGCCGCACCGTTTATGCTGCCGCTGATAGCACAACCCACTTCGGCGATTATAACGTCTCTGACTCTCTTGTCTTGCTGTTCCGCAATATCCTGCGCCGTCTTCGGTCTCGTTTTAGCGATTAAACCTTTTTCGGACGATAACTGTTCGTCTATATCGCCAACAAGGAAGTTGAAAAGTGCAATTTGATTGACTTCAAATTTCTTTTCGTATCCCGTCAGTTCTTCGGGGCTGGGTATGCCTTTATGGATAACGTCTTTACCCTTTCCAGCGATACTGCCCGTTCCGACAGCGTTGGCAGCATAAGTGCCGTCTTTGGTTAAACCGTAAATCGTAGGTCTCCCGAAGCCTTTGACTATAACGGAGTCGCCCTGTTTCTTTATTTCGCCTTCCCACTCTCTCGTGCAGTGGTCAGCCAAACAAAGATATTTATTTCTTTCTTCAAGCAATTTCTTTGCTTCTACACTTGCGATAAAATTTTCGTAAGCCATAATAAAATCTCCTTATTTTTTATTTTTTGTGTTTTTGCCAGTAGTCGTATGATGCTTCAACATTTTTCCAGTCCGCATCAATTTCAGTAGGACTCATCTTCTCTAACTGCTTTAACGTGTATTTAGGCGCATCAACCGCCCCCGTTGCAGCCAGATTACCAGCCGAAGTGTTGTCCTTTGCCATTTTTTTGGCTAAATCTTCTTTTGCCGTCTCCGTTGCTTTGGCAGACACTTCGCCTTTCAGCGATATGTATGAATCATATATATCGGTCATAGCAACCTTGCCAAGCAATTTGTTAGAAAACGCCTTAAACTCTTCGTCCTTTTGAAGTTCGTGCAGGTCAACGTCTGGGTGCGCTTTCCTAAAACTGTCAACATCTGCGCGTATCTTCTCTTCCCTTTCTTTTTCGGTCTCTATCGCTTTTTGCTCTTCTCTTCCAGCATACTTGTGATAGTCTTGAATCGGGTCGCCACCGTCCTTTTCAATCTGTTTCATCGTCTTATAGACTTTCGCATCTCTCAAAGTGTTTATCGGCTCGTGCGTGAACGGGTTTTCGCCAACATACTCTTTCAAGAATTTCAGTTCTGCTTCTTCTTGAATAGCCTTTTCATTTCTTCGCTTTTCGGCGAATACTTTGTTTTGCTCTTTCGTCTGTTTCGTTTTCTCTTTCTTACCGTCTTCGCCTTCTTCGGTTTTGTTTCCCGTTTCCTGGTCGGTGTCGGTAAATTCCCCTACCGTTTCCTTGTCGTCTCCTGCGATGGCGACATCTTCATCTAACGTTGTAGTTTCGGTAGTATCAACTTCAACATTATCGGTTTTTTGCGCAGAAATATCGTTTGGCATAAATGCTCCTTTGCACTGTTAGGCTATCGCCACCCCGTGTCAGGGAAAATTTTATTTACAAAGGTTGCCCCGTTTGAACGGGTTTAGCCTTTTGTATCTGATTACTCTTAAACTCTTCCATAAGTTTAAGTCTTTCTTCGGGCGACATTGCTTCCATAATCCTGTTAAACATATCACCCGATTGATTAAACATCGTGCTTAATTCTTGGTCTTTATTCTTGATGATTGCTTCCTGTTCTTGGAATTGCTTATTTGCAATCTGTATCTTGGTAGCAAACTCTTGATTTTGTTTGATACATAACTGCTGCAACGAAGAATAACCCTTGATGCACTGAACCGCTTTTTGAACCACTTCGTCCTGTTTTGATGCAACGCCAGCGAGTTGTTTGATTTGTTCTTCCTGCTGCGCACATTTGGCTCTTAAAACGTTTATTTCGCTCTTTTGTGAGTTTTCTAACTCTTCAATAAGTTTCGATTTATCGCTTAAAGCATCGCTCGGATATAACTTTACATAGTCCATAAACTCGATTTTGCCGTTCTGTAAAGCCATATCAAGCATCGCAATGTCTCCGCCTACACTCGACCTTGTTCCTGCCGTAACTTCAATAACGATGTCAAACAATTCGTTTCTGTAATCTTCCGCATTGAAAGTGTCCTTAAACATCAATTCTTCGGTCTTTTGTGTTTCTTCGTTAAACACTCTATCCGTCCAGGTAAACTCTCTATCTTCGTCATAGTGAGTGCGGAAAAACATTTCCATTATCTTGCCTTGCTTTAATTTGCAATCTTGAATTCTCTGGCGTTTTTCTTCCGTAGGCAATAACGCTTGACTTTGTAATTGTGCGATGGCTTGTCCGCTCATATTCTTGCCAAGCACTTCGCCACTCATTACTTCCGTAGAACCCGTAACCGACCTTGACAGGCTCATTATCGCATCTACCGCATTAAGTGGCATTTCGCTTAATTGTGGGTCTTGCAAGCGGTAAATACCCTGCTGGTTTATCTTTGAATAATCGTAGAGTATTTGTCCTGGCTTATTATCTATTTGCTGGTTGCCAAGTGCATCACCCTTGACAACAATCTTTCCGAAAGCATTGTTTTCGGTCGCATACGCCTGTAAAGCAAGTATGTTATTGACTGTCTTTTGGTTATTGATTAAACCGCTTACTTCGCCAAACCCGTAAATACTGCCTTCTCTTTCTTCGTATTGTCCTACCACGATAGGATAATAAATTGCGCTGTATTTTGCGGCGTTTTTCTCTTTTTTCTTCGCCTTTTTCGGTATATCTGGCGTTTGATTTGTCGTGTCCGCATCTATTTTTTCAGATGCCATTTTGGTTTCTATGTATTTTCTTGCCTTTGCAACATCGGGGCTTAAAGATATTTCGTCAGACAGCATTATTTCTTTGGTAGATTTGGTAAAGAAAACCTTACCGTCTTTCTTATAATACTTTGTAAGAACGGTAAGCATCTCCGTCCCTTCCTGGTCTATCTGTCCTTCGTAGTCGGCAGTTTCGTGGTCGGCAACGACTTCATTTTCCCTTGCCTTCGGCAATTTATCTTGAACACTTTTTACAGTCGCCCGTGATGCGATTATAATCCACTCTTGTTTTTGTTCGTCCTTTTCTTGCGGATTAGAAAAGACTATGTTTCTAACGTCAACGAGTTGGCATCTTAAAGCACCTTCTACCTTTCCTTGTCTCCCCGTTGCTTCGCTGTCCCAGTAGTAGTGATAAACGTAAGTTCCCTTGATAATGCCGTCTTTTATCGCATTACTATCAAGGGATTTCATCATCGCTTCCTTCTGCCAAAACTCTGCAAAGTGATTAAATTTTTCGGTATCAATCGACTTGTTGTCTGTTTTATAGATAATCCTTAAAGGCGAAGACATAAGGTTTGCTCTCTTATTATCAACTATCATTTTAATAAAGTTGACCATAGGTCTCGGAAAGTTCTCCGTGCCTTTCTTAACTTTGCCCCATTGTCTTCCTTCGTAAAAATCAACACAAAGGGGGACTACAACGTCAAGTCCTAATGTAGATTGATATGCCCTGCCTTTTTCATACTGTTCCCAGATTTCGGCAGCGAGATTGTCTTTAACCTTATTCATTATTTAGCACCTTTGTGTAAAAACTCTTGCGCATTATCAATTCTGTCGTCTTTTAACGATTCGTTGATAATGTCGGTCTTATTGTCTTCTTTGTTAAAAACTTCTTTTTCAAGTTTAACCACCCTTTTATTAAGGGATATAACCGTGTTCCATAAAAGCGTTTTTTCTTTTTCAAGGGTCTCAATCCTTGCTTGAAGTTGTTTTTTACTTACCACTCTATAAAACCCCCATCGGCTACTTTATCTGATTTATTGTGTGAGAACGAGTCAAAAAAACTCTTCTCTTCTTCTACTGGCACGTCTATCAAGGTCATCTCGCCCTGTTTGCCTATAAAATGCGCTATACAGTCAGCCATAACCAAGTCATCGTGTTTCGTATCCATCGCACCCATTTTCCCATCATCTCGATTGACAAAGGTAAGCATTTCCCTTAAAGTCTCTTTGTCGGTTTCGATTGTCGGGTCTTCTCTAAACATTGCCCTATAATTTGCGATAATCACGGGTCTTGTGATAGTAGAAGTTAAAAATCCGTATTTCCTTACGAGTTGTTTGCTTATGGTGTCCACCTGTTCTCTTATATACAGGTTTTCATAGCCTAACTTTTCAAGTTCGTCTGTCGGCGCAACGGAGAAGTTGACTTCGATGCCTATAATCGCATTGTGATAATACTTTCCGAGACAATACATCTGGTCTGCGTATAAGTCGTCATCTATTCGCTGTTTCCGATATGTTGCAACGCTTTCTTGCGTTATGTTATCAATAACCTTCGCCGTGTAGTAGTCGCTACCTTCGCCAGCGGTATCGCCGCCTATCGCATACGGCTTTTTCTTACCGCTTATAATCTCTGGTTCTTTATATATAGCGATTTCGCCGTATTCATCATCTATCCACTTGATATTCGATATAACGGACTTCTCTCGTGATATAATCTCTTTGCTGTATTCAAACCGTCCTACTCTTATCGGCACATTGTTTCTTAACTCTGCAAGCCTATTGATTACCAAGTCTTTATTAAATACACAAGAGCCAGTCGCTATAAACGCTTCTTCGGGCGATGCTGGATATTCTTGCTTAAATTGATTTTCATCGCCGTTAAAGGTCGTCTCTATCTTGCATCTGCGCCAAAAGATTTGTTCGTCATCGAGATTAAACCTATCTTTTATCGCCTGTTCGGCGGCGGTTATCTTAAAGTCAGAAGGGATTTCCTTTCTATACTCTTGCATTTCCCACCAGGCGCAAAATACTGGGATATATTCGCTTTCACCGCTTACCGCTTTTTGCCACCTTTCCTGGAACTCGTCAAAACCGTTTGCGGTGCTTTCCATAATGATTATCGAGTTCGGGTCATCTGGAACGGTTTGAAGTAAAGCGGTTAAAGTTGTCTTTTGTTCTTTCCAAAAGGCGTATTCCGATATATGTATAAAGTTATACGTCCCCGACCGCCCTAAACCTTCTCTTGCGCCTGCGGTAAATAGTTGTATCTTACTATCGAGACCGCTTTTTTCTTTGTTATTAAAAACAAGTTCTTTGGCGTTGCTTTTCTCCGTGTCTGGCTTAAACTCTTTTGGGAGATAGTTGTAATATCTCTTAAACATCTCGAAAAGGTTATTTGTCGCTATATTCTCGTGCGCTACGATGGCGGCAGCAGTGTGCTTTGACGTAACGCATTTCTTAAAGATTATTGCTTCCGTAAGCGTTGAAAAACCCATTTGGCGTGCTTTTAACACGATAATTCTTATAGGCTTTTTCTCCGATGCCTGTTGTTTTATAGCATCATACAATTTCATCTGCGGTGCGTTTAACTTAAAAGGAATAATCGCGCCGTCTTTCGTTCTGATTTTTAATAACTTTTCGATGTATTCTTTGGTTGTCAATAGTCTTCACCAGAGTTTATCATTTTCATCACGTTGTCATAAGAAAAATCAACAATTTGCGTTGCTTCCTTATTAGCAAGGGCTTGTTTGTCGTAAAGCGTTCCGAGAACGGTTGAAAGTGCTTTTATATCTTCTATCTTTAATGCGGATATTCTCGTATATAAGGCTTTACGCTGTTGAACCGTGAGTTGCTTATAGTCAAGTTGCAATATCTCTTCCAAAAGTTCGTCCATTTTGTCTTCGCTTTGTATTGCACGGTCAAGCCGCCTTTCAAGTATTGTCTTAACCTTATCAACAAGTCTCCAAGCATCTTCTACAAACTGCTCTTTCTTTTTCTGACGAAGTTTGACAATTTCATCTTCGCCATTTTCCCTTGCCTTCTTGTCAAAGTCCGCTTTCCAACTATTTATTGTAGTGCGCGGCAGTTTTAATTCTCTTGCTACAAAGGACACGCTATTATTTACCGTAAGAAGGGCGATTGCCTTTTCCTTTAAGTCTTCGTTATACTTTTGTCCTTTTGCCATTTCGTCCCCTTAATAACAGAGTTTCTCGCCCTGCCTTAACTCTTCATCAGTCTTGCCCCAAATAGCAAGGCGTTCTTGAAGTATTTCGGCATAAGTCTGCATAGAATCCAACTGTCTCCGCATAAGACTTCTCATCCTGTAAGAAATCTTTACGCTTGTGATTTTCGTGCCAAAGAGAAAGTCCGATAACTTTACGATTTTCTCTTTAAGCGCAAGAAGTTCCACTTCTACCCTTTCTTTTGCTTCGTCTTTGACGATATTTTCGCCCATTGCTTTATTCTCCTTAACTCTTATTCTTCAATCTTCTCTATATCAAATCCAGGACAGATTGTTTTGTTTATCGTTCCTAATACAAGCCTTGCAAACTCTTCTCGTAATTTTAGTTCTGTCATACCGTCTTTCTCTGTTCCAGGCTCGTAAGCATAAAATCCGTGATTGCTATCCGTGTATATAACTAAATTCTTTTCACGATTGATTATTCTATAACTATCCATTTATCCGATGCCGTTTCTTCGGCTCTCTGCTACTTATTTTTAACATAGCAAATTATAAACTATATTTCCGTATCTTCTCGTATCAATCCGTATCATTTGATTTTAACGCAAGAAGAGAGTTATGCACTCTCCCTTAAAATGTCAGCAATCTTCTGATAGGCTCTCCACCTTTTCGTCCTTATATACTCTGCCGATAAATACATTTTCTTTGCTATCTCTTTGTCGGATAATCCTTCTATGTGATACATTTTTAAGACTGTCGCGTTGCCATCGCCATCACTTAACAGGTTTATGTAATTCTGCACTCTTGCAAGTTGTTTATCTGCCTTATACACGGCTTTATGCAACTCTTCGGTAAGTTCTTCAAGAACATCGTTTACAAGGCTCTCCGTGTCGTTTTTTGCCTTATCTATCCTTGTCTTAATATCTTGTAAATCTCTGCAAGCCCGATAATAACCGCCAAGAGTTTCTTTGACTTCGTGTCTCGTCATTTCTTCGCACCTTGCTCTTTGACAAATTTTTGATAGACCTGGTTTATCTTCTCAAAAGTAATGCTGTCTCCTGGTTCAAAGTCTTTTAACGTTTGGATAAACACTTCCATAACTTGTAGCGGATATGTAAAGTCCTGCTGTAATTTTTGCCCCAGCACTTCGATTGACTTTTTCAGAAGTATATTGACTTGCGACTTGTTAAACAATTCGCCCTTTGCTTCCGCATCTTCGTATAGTTTCAGCCTTTCATACACTTCGTCTGGACTAACTTTCGTCCATCTCACCGCTTTATTTGAATTGTCTGTTAATCTCATTTTCGCTCCTGTTATATAGTAGTGATTTTTACATTTAAGTGGTCGCCACTATGTAATATTTAATCATAATCGGTCTCGGTAAAATACTCTGTGTAGAACCAGTCCATATCAACATAACCATTGAAATATCCACCAATCCAATAATC
Source organism: Clostridiaceae bacterium (assembly GCA_016281115.1). Lineage (GTDB taxonomy): Bacteria > Bacillota > Clostridia > Oscillospirales > Acutalibacteraceae > JAEEHZ01. Next base: position 18,089 of record JAEEHZ010000062.1, read on the forward strand.
TATCGCGCCCCAATACTCGCTATCATTGTGTATTTCACGATAAATTTTAATAAGATATTCTTTCTCATCGTGGTCGATGCCAAACACTTCCGTTATCTCATATCCCCAAGCGTTTTCATCTGCATATAAATCGTGCTTTAACACTTCTTCTAAACAAATACTACGCCGCTGTTCTTCTTGTTCTTTACTCTTTTGTGAAATAATTGCACTTGAAAAAGAATAAATCAACATAAAACAAATTGTAAAAGTTAGAATCCATACACATATAAGTTTTTTCATATCTCGTCTCCTAATTTTTCTTTGCAATCTTCGCAGTAGTGCCGCCCTTGCTCTGTATCGCCCATTTCTCTTCCGCAGATGGGGCAACAGGTTATCCCATTTTCGTTAATATATCCATAAAAAGAATAGGCAACACCTATTTTCTTTAATTTATGGCGATATTTATCATTATGTTTGCTGATTTTTCTAATCCACTTATTTATCTTTCTTGTTCTGCGAGATACACGGTATTTAACTTTCATTTTTCTATCTCCCACAACAATTTATCTTGTCTGAAATCTGCGCCCATAATCTTGCGCAAACTCTCTTTCATAAAAACTCTAACGTTCCCTTCATCGCAAGCCTTTACAATACTGTCAATCCACTCTTTTTGGGGTATTACTTTGTCGGGGCGATTGCCAGTTTCTGCGCCGATGATAACAAGTTTTATATACATACTGTATTTTATCCCAGAAAGGTCTAACGGCTCTAAAATCGGCTCTATGCTTAAAAAATCGTATTGTTCTGAAAGGTTGAATCTATCTTGTGTCGTAACCGTTTTACCTAAAAATATTCTTTGTTCTCCGTATGGGCTATCGGTATGTCTATAAAAAAACATTTGCCCAACCGAAGTTTCTGGAAATTTATCATACCCTTTTGTTAAAAATATGTATTTGTGCTGCGGATTTTTTAATATGCCATTATAATAGATGTCGCTACACCAGTCTGTTTTCCACCACCCGAAATCGCTCATACTATCCATAAATACGGACTTTGGTTTCTTGCATTGTAATTGTTTTAATCTTTCGGGTTTATATTCGGGACAACGGAAATTTTTGACAAAATGAAATCTATCGTTTAACTTGTCCGCATAGCAATATTTACAGCCGTTCTTACAGCCTACAACGGGGTTTACCGTGCAATCGCACCAATCAATCTTTGTCTTTTTCATTTTTGTTCTCCTTAACCACTATCTGAACATCGTTTATAACCCTTTGGTAAAATTCTTTTAATATACTTCTGTCTCTCCTGCATTTCATTTCTTCAAGTGCCATTTCAAAAGCACTTTTGATGTCTTCTAAAATATTGTCTATCGGCATCTTTCTATCTCCTATAAAATAAATTCTTTAATAAATCTTCTTGCATAATCGGGGTGTATTAAACTTCTTTCAACCGCCGAATTGCAATGGTTTATATCTTTGTGATATTTGTTGTTTGCTGTTTGTTCTAAAATCAAATTATTTGACGGCTTACAGTTTATAAACCAGTATTGAGTTGGCTTAACAAACCTATCTCCCCGTTTCGTTCTGTCGCGGTCAACCACCGTTGACGGAATTGCCCAATACTTAACAAGATAATGCGTTGTCGAGTAAGGATTTTCTATAATTACTCGTAATTCCTTCCTTAAACAAACTATCGCCATTTTTGTTATAAGGTCATAAAGCCTGGATAATTCATTATGTAATTTCAAGTCATATTCAAGTTTCTTTTCGTCCGTCCACTTTTTTACCGAACTCATCGTTCCCCTAAAAAGCAACTCGGCTTGATTTTCAAATCTCGTGCAAGGGAAAAAGGCAAACACAATATCGTCTCTCGTAAAATTATCAAACAAAGACCGCCCCCCCCCGTAAGCCTTTTCAATCTCTGAAAACAAGTCAATCTGAAAGTCCGTCTCGCCGAAGTCGTTAAGAATATCGTAATCGTAAGAATTGATGCCGAGTTTTTTAAACTCGTTCTTAAAAGTCCCCGACTGTTCAAATAAACAATGCGCCGTCTTTATTTTGGCAATCTCCGTCTTGTTTGTTTTTGGTTCATCGAAAATAGAAAGTTGCAATTTATCCATTATATTCTATTTTTTGCCCCACATAAGATACAATGCCCAAGTAGGTATTTCCCCTAACGGTTTACCGCCATATTTAACCCAAAGATATATTTCTAAACCGAGAAAGGCAACTAATACTAAAATACAGAAAACTATGAACAACCAGATAAAAATGGTTTCCAAAATTTGTTTTGGTTTTTTCATTTTATTTCTCCTATTTCTTAAAAACTCTTAAAAAAATTCTTATCGGTAAAGTTAAAAAATATATAATTATGCTTAGGGCTAATAAAATAATTACTGTATCTATCGACCATAATGCAATAAAAAATGTTGCAATAATTGTGCCTGTTCGTGTTAGTTTGTCGTTTAGAACGCAGTAGATAACAACCCACGCTAAAAACGGCGCAAAAAACAAACTTTGATTAAATGTCTCGGCAATTTTATAAGTATTGCAAATTTTATGAAAATAGTAATATGTAAGTCCGTGAATAAATACAAAGTTAAAAAATAAATGAATTTTTATTAACTCATATAAAAAATCTTCGGTTATAATTATTTGCATTTTTATTCTCCTATTGATAATTCTTCTACATAACACCACGACTGTGGTGGACGGGTTAAATTACAACTATTACACTCATTACAGGGTGGATAAAGCCATTTTGTATGAGCGCAAGGGGCATTTTCTTCGGTTCTATTCCAACGCTTAAACTCGCTTAATTCTTTCGGCTTGTCGTATATTTTAAGGTCGGATATATGCCAGCCGTAAACGGCTTTTCTTGGCTCATACTCGTATAACTCTTGTCGCGTAAGGCAAGCATTTTCGCAAATAATATCTTGATTTTCGCCTTTTTCATCAACGATAATTTCATCGCAAACAAACTCACCGACAATCTTACCGCAACCGCCTACAAGCGATTTTGCAATTTTCATTTCCTGCGCATAATTGTCTTTCGATATTGCAATCTTGCTATTGCTTTTCGTCATATAAATAAAACACTTAAACGGCGTTTCTATCTTCGGCGCGGTTTTTCTAACTTCTATCGTCTTTTCGCCATTTGCTATCTTTTCAACCCATTTCGGTTGTATGCTCATTAAAATTGCTTTCATTTATTCTCCTTATAAATCAAAAATACTTAATTGTGCCATTTCAGCATTTAATCGGGCTTGTCCCTTGTCGAAATATTCTTTGTCAAGTTCTGCGCCGATAAATCTTCTTTGAAACCTATGGCAGCATACGGCGGTGGTAAAACTTCCCATAAATGGGTCAAGTATTAAATCGTTTTCCTTCGTGTAGTAAGCAATAAGTTTAGATATTAGTTGCGTAGGCTTTTGCGTGGGGTGGAATCTTGCATCTTTATTTTTCATATCACCTTGTAGCATACCTTGATAAAGATAATGGAACACTCTTGCTACGCCCTTGCTACACCAAGCCAATTCGCAATCGCTAAAATCGTTTCGCATTTTATCATCGCAACGCTTATCCCAAACTATCCAACTTGCCGTAGGCGGCAAATAATCGGTATAATAATTCCCACCAAAAATTATTTGATTTTTACTACACTTAAACATCAAGTCAAAATATTCTTTTATAAGGCGTTGATTGTCCCATTTGCCGACCTTGCCAAAATCGTTGTTAATTGCTACCCCTGTCTTTTTACCGCCGCTTTGTGTAAAAGACATTTTTTCAATTCCTATGCCGTAAGGTGAGTCAGTAATAAGCCAGTCCGCTATTACCCCCCCCTACACATTTCTTTCATAAGTTCAAGGCAGTCCATATTGTAAACTTTGTTTAGTTGTATTTGCATTGCTTAATCCTTTTTCTTGCCCTTAAATTTCATTGTCTTTTTCGTAGGTTTAAGGTCTTCGTCAAGGCTTACAGGTGCTATCAATGCTACCAGCAAAAAAATAAGCGCTGCCAGATATATAACAACGGCATTAAGCCAGCCGATGCAACTATGTATATTGCCTTGTTCGATGGCGACAACAAAGTTTATTACCGCCGTTATAAGCGCGATTCCGACACATAAAACAATTAAAATTCCTTTTTTCATATTCTCTCCTTTAACAACGTGGCGGTTTATAGTCTATCCCATACCACTTTGCAATTTTTGTTTTAATTTCTACTACTCTCCGATAAATAGGTCTCTTTTGCTCTTTGGTATTGTTTGGAAGTCCTATGATGTTAAATATTTCTTTATAGGAATATCCAGCAATAATCAAAGTCAATATCTTTTTTTGTTCTTCTGTAAGTTTTATGCAGACGGGCAAATCCACGTTGGTGCATAAATCTTTCGACAGAGTATTTTCATCAAGCGGAGACATTAAATTTTGCCTTTCTTTTTTGCAAATATCTAAAATTATGTAGTAATATTGATTTTGAAGATATTTCCAGATTATAACGCCACGATTACAGTCATACTCTTTTATACATTTCGACCAGAACACAACTGCGCACTCTGAAACAATATCATCTTTCATATATAGCAAAAACGTAAATTGTTGTTTTAGCCACTTATAAATAAGTTTTTTACTACTCTCAAATATTTCCAAAGGCTCTTTCTCTACTTTTTGAAAATACTCGTCTATTACCGTCATTTGTCGCCCCTATCGTGGCGAATTTTTGTTTTAAGGTCAAGTATGCAAGCAGGGACAACGCCGCGAGTGCTGTAAGCACCGTAGATGTCCATAACACCCGAAGTACAGACATGATGAACATAGTGCGCGCCAGACGAATAACCCCAAGCCGTGCAAGTCCACCACCAGTCGTCATATTGCGGTATCTGGTAAAAATACTTTCTTTTCAAATCGCACGTCAATAAGCCTATCTTGCTGGTATATTCGCCAAGAACTTTATCGCCGTTATCACTCGTCAAGTCCATCGTATAATCAAGCAAGCAATCTTTATCAAGTGATTTTATGAAAGTTTTTTCGAGATAGTTTTTCGCATCGGACTTTTTATAGTCCGCATCGTTATCATCGCTAAATGCCATCTTCTTTACGATTGCCGCCGCAACACACAAGATGCCGCCTTGCTCTGCGCCGAGTTTTACCCAAGAACGTCCGCACCAAATAAATCTTTCGCCGTTTTCAAGTTCAGACACTTCAACGGTATCCTGTTCTTCAATCTGCTGTTCTACCGCCTTTAATTCTTCTAAAAGTTGTTTCTTTTTGTTTTCTAATTCCTGTTTATTCATAATTTCACCTTCTAATAATCAATTTCACACTCTAAATACTTATAGCCCTTGCTAATCGCATTTCGTATGTATTTTATTTTTTCTGTATCATCGTCTTGAAACGATAAATCAAGTCTAACCATAATGTGATTAAGTCTTTCATTTGTTATCTTGACCCCGTTCATCAAACAATGCTTTATAAAGTCTAAAACCGCTTCCCTGTATGCGCCCTTACACTCAAATACATCAAGTATCTGGTCGTATGATTCCATCTTTTTCCCTTCCAGCAGCGCGTTTTGTCTTCTTGCAATTTGCTTTTTCTCCGCGCCTACTGTTTGGCTACCGATAAGTCTGTCAAAGTTTGTTATCTGTAAATATCCGTTTGCGTTATAAAAGATTAAACCGAGTTTCTTATAGAGTTCCAAAGCGCATCTTACCGTGTCGATGGAAAACCACTTGCAGTCTCTCTGTATTTTCTCTTCATCGTAAGGGATTATCACTTCTCCGAGTTGCCTTGACAATTCGCCGTTATTGTTTATCGTTTTTAAGCACAACATCTGATACAGGACGACATAGTTAGAACCGTCTTTTTGTTCCATAAGGAAGTCAACCGTGTCGCTTGTGATAAAGTTATCTGTAAGTTTTATCCAGTATAACTTTCGGTCGTCATATTTCGCCATAACCCACCTTAAAACGGAAGTTGATTATCGTCAACGGGTGTCAATTCGGGTCTTTCTCTTTTTGCACTTACGGCTTCTTCTTCCTGCTGTTTCGGCGTTAAAAACTCAACTTCGTTTGCTATAACGTCCGTAACGGTTCTCTTGATGCCTTCCCTATCTTCGTAAGTTCTGTTTTGCAAACTTCCAACAACCGCCACCTTGCTGCCCTTTTTAAGATACTTGCCACAATTCTCTGCCCTGCCGCGCCATACGGTTATATTGAAAAAATCCGTTTCTCTTTCGCCATCGGCGTTTGTATAATCCCGTCCGACAGCGATAGAGAATTTACAAACAGCAATACCGCTCTGCGTTTCCGTTAGTTCGGGATTTTTTGTTAAGTTGCCTGTTAAAATTACCTTGTTCATATTCTTTCTCCTAATCTAAATAGTTTTTACCGAAGATTTTCATAAACTCTTCTCGTGTATGAGTTTTTTCAAACTCTCTTTGTGCCATTTGCTTGATTTCCAAGTCAAGTTTCGCATCGTTATGCACACCGTAGTTCGACATATTGTGATGCGCGGCACATAGCCAAATTTTAAGCCCGTATTTTTCGCTGTTCTTTCTGTTGCCGCTGCCGTGTATGCAATGATGTTCGTGTAAATTGTAGGTTGTCCCACATAGGTAGCATCTTTTTTCTTTTTGGATTATTGATTTCATCTGTATTCGCTCCTTGCAATTTCAATTTCCGAATCCGTTATGCCAAGTTCTGCCAACCTGTCAAGCACCGTTTCAATTAAAAGTGTCATTTCTTTTGTGTCAAAACGAGAACTGCCGATATAGCATTGATACATATTAAGCGTTTTACCGCCGACTTCTCTTTCGCCAACTTTTTTTACAACCCTAAAACTCTCTCTTAAAAAAGGCTCTGACGAAGGCAATGCGGCAAGGTATTCGCAAGTAATATTTGCTTCTTCTATCATTGCCATATAGCACTCTTCCGTGCTTGTCTTCGTATTTTTGCCACTTGTCGCTTCCGCAAGTTTGCCGAGTAAAGCCCACAAGAGATTATTTTGTTCGAGACTTCTTTTTGACTTGTAAGGCTTTAACTCGACTTGAAATTTCGCATCTTTGTTGTTTAACAAAACTTGCTTTACTTCTTCGCAAGTTAAGTTAGCAGCATACTTGCTATCGCACGCAACGGAAAGGCTTATTGTCATCTGTCCTTCATCATCAATGAGTTTTCTAACTTGCTTTACCAAAAACTTGCTCATACTCTTCTACCTTTGGAAATTTCTTTGCCCTTAAACAACTTGCAAGGTATTTTAATCGGGGCAAATATTCGTTGTTTATGAAAGACTCGTCAAACTCTATTTCCCGTCTCGTAAGCCTTTTAGGGTCTATATCTGGAAAGTAAGGACGAAGATAATCGGTTTCTTCCATAAGATAAACATATAAGCCCGTTCTTGCCTTGTGTTTCTTCCACATTAAAACTTGACATTGTTGCCAGTAGTTTTTAGGAACGCTTTTCCAAATCCTTGACGTTGTTTTTATTTCAACAACTTCGTTTTTCCGCAACCCATCATAATTTACGCGCAGCCTTAAACTAAATTTGTAATACGGGTGTCTGCCGATTTTAATCTTCTTGCCTTCCTGTTTTTCGATAAATCGAATAATAGGAATTTCCATTATGTTGCCGCAATCCATAATCCAAGAACTTGCACCCTTGTCCTTAAACCCTAACTTTATCGCCCACCAGTTTTTGAAAGTTTCGGTATCCCAGTTTCCCATTATGGTTGACGTGTCAGATGCGCCAAACCACTTACTTCTGTTCTGGTTTTTTATCATCGCTTATCACCTTCGTTAAAGTCTTCGTGATGCCGTCTATAATTTTTGCTTCCGCGATTAAGTCTTTAATTTTCTTTTCGGTAATACCTTCAAGATGTTCAAGCATCTTCGGAACGCTGCCGCAAGCCTTTGTCGCATCGTTTACTAACGCTCTAAACTGTTCTGCAAGACTTATTTCCTGCTCTTTCACAACGGTATCGGGGTCTTGTTCTTTTTTCCAAAGAGAGATGCCAAGTCCCCAGTTTACCGCAACGCATTTTACAAAAGCCCTTTGTTTTGCGTTATAAATATCCGACTGTGTTGCTTTGTCGATTGCCACGTTTTTAGTGCCGTCAATTAGCGGATAATATATCTCTCTCCTGTCTCCGTCTATTTCGACAAAAACTTTTATTGTCGCACAACCGTTCTCGTCTATGTATAATAAATTGCCGTTTTCGTTTGGAATGTGTTCAAACAAAACTTTTTCAGCACCGTTTTCGTAAAGTGCCTTTAAGCAATCTACCCAAGACAATGTATCTAATTCACCGTCCTGTTCTAATTGCTGTTTAGCCTTGTTATACTTAAAAATAGGTTTTTTGGTTATTTCAACTTCTGCTTTTGATAATTCATTAAAACTTTTAATCATAATTTCTCCTTAATATCTTTCTTTTTCGTAATCTCTTGCTTCGTCTTCAAAATAATTTTTTAAGTCGTCATAAAAATACTCTGCAATCGCATCTTGACAGTCCACATCGTTCAAAGCAGATAATAACTCGCCGATGCCTTTGCGTATTCTTTTTTGCGTTTCTTTGTCTTCGGTAGCCTTATCGAAGTATGTATCAAAGAAAATGTCTTCTAACGCATCTCTGACTTGTCCCGAATCAACTTCATAGTCGAAGTCATATCCTTCGTCTTCGTTCTCGTCTGTTTCTGCAAGGTAATAACTACCCGTAATAACCGTGTAAGTAAACTTCATTTCGCATCTCCGAAAAGTATTTCCCTTGACTGCGTTTTACTGTAAGGCTCACCCGATTCTTTTTCGTATTCTTCCTTGTAGTAAGTTAATTGTTTTTCTTCGTCCTTAATTGCTTCCTTACAAAGTCTAACAATTTCAACCGTCTTTTCCGCATCTTCAATGGTCGGTTCTTTTTCTAATTTTTCGCCGAGTTCTTTCATTTTGGCTTTGAAACCGAGTTTTACCATATCAATAAGTTGTTCTTGTTCTTTAATCCGTTCTAAATAAAATTCTTTCATTTTTCGTTTTTCTCCTTGACAAATGATTTTTAATATGGTATATTTGAAAAAAAGGATATACCAAACCTTTTTGACTTCTTTTAATTGCTGCCAGGCGTTTGAGAAGTCTTTTTTTCTGCCTTTAAGATGATTTCATACTGCGATTTCAATCTGTCATAGCAACGATATATCCAGTATGTAATATCTTTGTAGCCACACTTTTTAAGTGCCTTATGCAAAAACTCTTTTGCATCTTTCGGAAGATTTACGGTTAGCCTATAACTCGTTAAGTCTTCCGCTTTTCTTTTTGCTTGATTATCGCGCTTGACATATATTTCATTGTCTTTGTATATATCTGATACCGAACAATTTAATATCTTGCATAATTTTTCAAGCATACAAGGAATCGGAAGGCATTTATAGTTTTCAAACCTGCTCATCATCGGCGTATCAACGCCAAGTTGTTTCGCAAGGCTATCCGCTTTAAGATTTTTGCTTTGCCGAACTTCTTTCAGTTTCATTGTTTCACCCCCTTTATAAGATTTTCTAATTTTGCGTTCTCGACTAATTCGTTTATATCTATCTGCAAATAGTCGATAACCCTTTTAGAAGGAACAACACCCCTTTCGGTTCTCTTTCCTTCTTTCATCGCTTGTCTATGCATCTCTGCCATTTTCTTCGATGCTGTGCTTTTTGTCTTACCTATTACCCTTGCCAACTGTTCGGTTGTAATAAATGGCTGCAATAGGATTTCTAATGTTTCTCTGCTTGACATCTTAATTCTCCTGATTGATTTTCTCAAACTCGTCAATGTCGGACTGCCTAAACCGATACTGTCTGTTAATCTTCACGGTTTTGATTTTTTTTAATCTAACCCAAGACCAAACAGTAGAAACTTTTACATTGAATTTTTCAGCAACTTCGCTACAAGTTAAAAGTTTTTCCATTTTTTTCTCTCCTTTTGGTTTATTTTACTTGATTTTTGTTTAGTTAAGTTGTATTATGTATTTGCGTATAAAACACAACCCCACTTCACAATTTTAAGTTATCAATGCTTAATCTTGCTTTGCTTAACTTAATTTTACTTAATTTTACCATACAGAAAAACGGTTGTCAAGCGTTTTATGCAGATTTATTTAAAATTTTTTGGAGAAATATTTATGTATGAAAAAATTTTGAAACTCTGTCAAGAAAAGGGGATAACTATATCCTATCTTGCCAATCAAGTAGGCGTAAGCAACGCTTCCGCATCTGGCTGGAAAAAAGGCGCAATCCCTTCGCCAAAAACTATTAAGGCTATGGCTGATTTTTTTAATGTAGAAGTCGCTTACTTTTATGGCGACATAAATATCGCAAACGCAGAAAACGGAAGTGTCGCCATAAACGGCAACCACAACAGCACCGCCCCAAAACTCGGAGAAATTGAAGAAGAAATTATAAAACTATTAAAAATGATGAATTTAAAACAAAAAAATGAGTT
>JAEEHZ010000063.1 GCA_016281115.1 Clostridiaceae bacterium
GTCGCTATGTATATCCCCGAAACCAAGGCGACTATAAAATAACCGAAATTACGAAAGAAAAAATCTTTTACTTTTTCAGCGTTTACCATACACTACACTCTCCCGTTGCCTATGTATTTTTTTATCACTTCCTCAACTTGTTCGGTCGTTCTGTCGGCGGTCTTGCCTACAAGAATATTCTCTTTCGTCTTTTTGATAGCCCTTTGGAAAATCGCAAAGTCCATAAACTCTCCGAGCAGAGCCATTCCGGACAAAAGTAATAAGTCGTTAAGGATTGATTGTAATAAGTATGCCATAACAAAAACGATACCGAACGCTACAACTCTTCGGGGCATTTTTAATTTGCCTATAACTTTCATAAATAAAAGCACGGCAACGATTATCCCGCCGAGAGTAAGTTTAACCGTATCTCCGGGAGTTTTCGTATAGTCTTTCCAATTCAACGCCAAGCACACCACGAGCGGGGTAATTGACACTATAAAACTCCCTATGTATAGCCATACAAGTCTTGCTTTAAGGTTCGGTTTCTTCTGTTTCTCGCTCATCTTCAACACCTACCTTTTCAATCTCCGCAGCGTAGCCCTTTCTTACAAGTTCGTCCGTATTGCAAAAACCTATTCGGACAATCTTTTCCGTATTGTCCGCAGATTTTTGAATAGGCGCTAATTTGTTTTCGAGCGAATCAAAGCGCTCGTTAAAGTTGGTTAGCCTTCTATCCTGTTCGGACAACTTTCCTTCCGTCATTCTACCGTTCTCCACCGTATCGTTTATATCTCCGGTAGCCTTATCGAATTTATCAACCGCCCCTTTGACCTTCGCTATAATAGGCAGAGCGGCAACCGCAAGAGCGGAAATCGTGGTAAGCGCAAGCGTGATATTCGGAATAAGTGTCGTTTTAACATACTCCTTCCACGCCACTTCTCCGACCGTGATAAAATACACCCCGACGGCGGTCAGCGCACCGAGTAAAAATCCTACAAGAATCAAAAGAATTGCTTTAAGTTTTTTCATAATTGTCTCCTTCTTCCCCTACGAGACCGAAGTCAACGGGTTTACCTTCAAGGCAGTCATACCACTTCTCGCAAGGTTCTTTACAGCCTTGCTTCTCGCATAAGGAACAGATATTCTCAACCGTTATTTTTAATTGAGCCATTCGCTACGCACCTCGACCCCCATAGCAACAAGTTCTTCTTCCGTCTTGCCGTCAAGGTCGTTTACCCATATTTCGAGAGCGTCGTTTACTTCTCTCTCCGAGAGAATATGCGCTTCCACTTGCTCGTTAGCAGTTTGCAACCAAAGAGCCTTCCTGAATCTTTTCTGTGCCATTTTTAATTACCTCCAATAATTTTTTTGCGTGATGACTCACGATATTTTTTAGTTTCCATTTCGGAGCGAAGGGATATATGTTTTTCTTGTAAAACTTCCAAGCGTTTATATGTGATATAGCCAGCCGAGCAAAGATAATATCCCTTGCGCTTGATGAACCGTTATATATCCGGTTTTCTTAACTTTCCTCACTCGGCGGCAAAGTCGAAAAAAGATTTTCTTTCTTAAAACCGTTTTTTCTTTGTAAAATCGGAATCCTACGAAGTCGATAGGTCGGCTAAACACCTTCCATACCTGATAGTTTCCTTTGAGTTGCAATCCGATTCGTCGTAGATATTCATTCATCTGTTCGATTGCCTTGCGAAGTTTTCTCTTGTTCGTGTCAATCAAAACCATATCGTCAACATATCGGACGTAGTATTTGATTTTCAATTCTTCCTTGACATAATGGTCGAAGCCTTCAAGAAAGAAGTTTGAAAACCATTGTGAAGTATAATAGCCGATAGGAAGTTGGTCTCCGCCGTTGACAAGAATCGCTTGTATAAGTCCGAGCGTTTCTTCGTCTTTTATCTTTCTCCGAAACATTTCCATAAGGTATTTGGGCTTTACGCTATTGAAGAACTTTGATATATCGAGTTTTGCGACGTATCTTATTTTCTCATCTTTCAACGCTCGCTCCACATATCTCTTCGCTTCTAACCCGCCACGAGTCGGAACGCTTCCGCAATTAAAGCGATACATTCCTTTCGTGATGATAGGCTCGATGACAAGCATTACTACCCAATGGATTATTTGGTCGGGATAAAACTTCGGCACGGTTATTATCCTTTCTTTGTTGCAAGAGCGGTCGAATATCGTAATTTGACGGTTCGGGCTTAACTTGACACTTCTCGATTTCAGCATTTCTTGAATCCGCAAAGCGTAGGCTTCTTCGTTTTCCAAAACCTTTTTAATGTAGTGTTTGTAAGTCTTACCTTGTGCCGCCTTCCTTATGGCGTATCTTATAAGGCTTAAATCACACATTTTCTCATACAAATATCCGACTCGCTTCATTTTCTTTTAATCTCCTCACGGTCTTTCGAGAATAAACCTACTAAACCGCCCTCTTATCGAAGTGTTTTTTGCCAAGGGGCAAGGATTGTATGTGCTTTATAACTACTATGATTAAAATGCGACCGCCGATATTAGCGTTAGCGTTGGACGAGTCATTGTTACCATTCCAATTCCACAATCCGGCATTACCACCGTTGTTCCAATTCCCACCGCAATTCAGCACGGGCGGCACATACTACCCTATATTTTCAAGGGGGAAGTGTCCCCCTTATAATCCCTCTCTTAAAGAGGTTTGTAGCAAAGGCGACCGCCGAAATAAGCGAAAGCGTAGGACGAGTCAACGCTACCAAGCCAATACCACAAGCCGGCAGAACCACCGTTGCTCCAATACCCACCGCAAAACAGCACGGTTCCGGAATCCGCTTGATAATGGTCGTCGCAATAATAAGTCGATTGACGTGCACCAACTTCGCTTACATAGCCCAAAAGCGGATTTTTTGCAAAAGGTGTAACCGTTTTTATAGAGCCATTTGACATTACTCTGTCGCCCATATAGGTATATGGGGCGGTATATTTGTCGGAAGCATATTCGGACGGAGATTCGCAAATATAAATTTTTTCCTTTTTGAAGTTGATACCGTCGCACCATTTCCAAACATTACCCCACGGATTTTCTATGCCCCTGTATTTGCAAGCGTGATGACCGTCGGTATGGCAAGTCGTATCCGTCCACGGGTCTTCGTCAAGGTCGTGATTCGTGTTATAAGAGCCGGAAGGCGTTTTCACCTTGTCCGTATGTCCGGTAATAAGGGCGGCGGCGTTGCTGTCAACATAGCCTCTCATTATGGATTGACTGTTCGTGGTAGCGAA
>JAEEHZ010000064.1 GCA_016281115.1 Clostridiaceae bacterium
AACAACTTACAAGAACACAATCAGGGTTTTTACTAAAAGCGTCGAGTTCTAGCTCAAAGCGTTTTGGGTCACAAACATCGTCGCCGTCCATTCTGGCGACATACTCTCCCTGTGCCTGCTCTAAACAGTTATTAAGCGTAGGGGCAAGGGTAAGGTTATTTTCGTTTTTTATTACCTTTATGCGGCTGTCGTACTTTGCAAGCTCTAAGGCAACGCTGTATGTATCGTCAGACGAGCAGTCGTCACACATAATAAGCTCCCAGTTATCGTATGTTTGAGCCATAATTGAATCCACAGCCTCTTTTAAAGTTGACGAGCAATTATATATGCCCATAAGAACCGAAATCAATGGTTTGTCTTGCATATTTGTTCCTCTGCAATCTTAGATATTTTCTCTGAAATAATTTTAATGTCATATTTTTCGGCTTTAGCTATGTTGATTTTGCTCATAAAAGAGTAAGTACCTTCATTGTCAATGATCTTCTTTACACCTTCGGCAAACTGAGCCGGTGTAAACGGGTCAAATATAAATCCGTTTACGCCGTCCTCTACTATATCAACGTGAGCCCGGTTGCGGGATACAACAACGGGCAGTCCGCATACCATATATTCAGCAATATTCAGCCCAAAGCCTTCTCTTATACTTGAGGAACACCCAATATCGCAAACGGGGAATATTTCATTTACGTCTTTTCGGTAGCCCAAAAATGTAACTTTATCTTCAATGCCGTTATCTTTACAGTATGCAGATAGATTATCAAATTCCGCTCCTTTTCCGCAAAGGAGAAGTTTCACGTTATATCCTTTGTCTTTCAGAATTTTAATTCCCTGCAAGAGGACGATCTGATTTTTGTTCTTATTTAGCTCACCTGCAAAAACAAGGGCAGTTTCGCCTTCTTTTATACCAAGCTCTGCGCGGCGGCTGTTTTTAAGATCTTTGTCCCTGCAAACTGAAAAACGGTAAGATTTGCATCCCATGCCATCTATGTGATAAACATCGACTCCCGTTTTAAATGCTTTTGCTGCATTGTAATCCTCATAGTTAGAGGTAACGATCGCATCTGTTTTTCTTGACATATGCTTTTCTATTGCGTGAAAGATTATGTTGTTGAGCGTTTTGTTGCCTTTGAAAAAATGAAAGCCGTGAGCCATATATATGACTTTTGTACCGGTTGATTTTCTCGACTTTTGAGCCGCCAGCCTTATAAGTACGCTCATAACAGGTTCATTTGTTAATATACAGTCATACCGTGTGCTTTTGAATTTCTGCTTTAATTGCTTGAGCGCGCGAATGTTATCTGTTTTCAGAGGATTACGGCGGGAAGGAATGACCTCAATGTTTCTTCCTTTTAAAACCTCTTTAAGTTCGTCAAGCCTGCCGGCACATTCGGCGGTTACGATATCTACCTCATATCCGAGACTTTCAAAATAATTTATATGCTCTGTCCAAAACTGCAAAAGATGCAACTCTGTACCTGCGACAAGCATTCTTTTATTATCAGACATTTTCAATTATCCTTTCGGCAATTTTTTCACCGCTCATACCGTAAATATTGCGTAAATACTGCTGAGAACCCACAACGGAAGCGTATGTGTCGTTAAACCCAATGCGCAAAAGTCTTGATTTTCTGTTATTCAGTTCACTCATTGCCTCTGCGACAGCGCTGCCGAATCCGCCTATTATGTTATGCTCCTCGACTGTTACTATGAGGCTGTATTTGTCGCAACAATGTTCTATCGTTTCCCTGTCTATCGGTTTAACGGTCGGAAATGTGTAAAGCGCTGTATTGATGCCTTTTTGTTTAAGAAGCGTGTGCGCTTTGTAAGCTTCGTCGAATATAGCGCCTGAAGAAAAAATTGCTGCTTTTTCGCCGTCGCAGATCTTTATTGCCTTGCCTATTTTGAAATCGGGATCACTTTGATGAATACGCTTTTCGCCCCCGCGTCCGAGTCTTAAATAGCAGGTGCCGGGAGTTTCGTATATTGCCTTAGTCGCCAGCCTTGCTTCTACAAGGTCGCCCGGCGCCATAACAGTAACATCGGGCAGGGCGCGCAATATCGCCAGATCTTCCGTTGCGTGATGGCTCATACCTAAAGCGCCGTACACAACTCCGCCGCCGATACATACGATCTTAACATTGGCGTTGTGATAGGCACAGTCATTGCGTATCTGCTCAATGCAGCGCAGTGTAGGGAAGTTTCCGATAGAATATGTAAACACGGTTTTTCCTTCACGCGCCAGGCCTGCTGCAAAACCTGTCATATTTTGCTCTGAGATACCTGCGTTGATGATCTGCTCCGGGAGGTTATCCCAAAAGGGTTTCAAAACTCCAAATCCCAAATCTCCCGTGACAATGTATACGTTTTTATCCTTTTTAGCTATATCAAGCAATGTTGCTACAAATGTATCGCGCATAGTCTGTTTCTCCTTGTAGAAACTTATTTATCGTTATATGGGTCGCGTATTCCGTCGGGGCGTGAGTCGTTTAGTTCTTTTACTGCGTTGTCGTACTCCTCGCCCTCGTGAGGAAATCTATAGTGCCACAAAATGTCAAGCTCCATAAAAGATACACCCTTGCCTTTTACGGTGTTTGCAATTATTACCGTCGGTTTATCTTTGCTCAAGCGCGCAGCATTTAAAGCTTTTTTGAGCTCATTGTGGTTATGCCCGTCGATCTCATATACATTCCAGCCGAAGGCTTTCCATTTATCCGAAAGCGGCTCCAGCTTTATTGTTTTTTCGCAAAAATCAAGGCTTTGCATTTGGTTATGGTCTATTATGGCAACAAGATTATTAAGCTCAAAGTGATTGGCAAATAATGCTGCCTCCCACATAGAACCCTCGTCACATTCTCCGTCTCCGCAAACAACGAATACCTTGTGGTTTTTGTTATCAAGCTTAGCCGCCATTGCCATACCCGTGCCGACAGATAATCCGTGACCTAAAGAGCCTGTGGAGAACTCAACTCCCGGTATTCCTTTATGTGATACGTGGCCCGAAAGCCTGCTGCCATCGGCATAATGAGTTTTAAGTTCCTCAACGTCAAAAAAACCTTTTTCTGCAAGTGCGGCATAAACCGCTGCGCCTGCGTGACCCTTTGACATAATAAACCTGTCTCTGCTCGGCATAGCGGGGTCTTTTGGGTCAACATTCAATATATCGTTATAAAGCACGGCGATTATATCTGCAACCGACAAAACAGAAGCTATGTGAGAGCCGTGAGACAGATGTGTCATCTCTATTCCGTGCCGTCTTATTTTCCATGCTAATTGTTCACTGGTCATATTATT
>JAEEHZ010000065.1 GCA_016281115.1 Clostridiaceae bacterium
ATCCGTTCTGTTCCGTCTTTTGCAAGCTGTGAGAGCGACTGCACATCGTTTTCCCCTTTTGCGGTATAACGGTAATTCATCATCGCTCTTTCGGTTATGCCTTCATCTCCGCTGTACGCGGCAATCTTCAGCATTATAGCGTCTGTTTTGTTGTCAAGCCAGCTTGACGCGTATTTTGTAAGCACAGGTCTTACGCCCTCTTTTTCAAGAACTGAAGCAGAAGATATGAGGTTATCTTTTGTGTTTTCATATGGTATCAAATACGCTGCCATAATAAGACCGAACCCGACGCAAATACAAAAAGCAAGCGTTATAATTGAAGTAAGGCAGATTCTTAAAATATTTTTCATAACATTCTTCCAAATATAAATTCAGGCATACTACGCTTTTTGTAAGCACAGTATGCCGTATTTTTTTCAGCAATGAAGCTCCTGTTTTGCTATCCACTTAGAGCCGTCGGGTTTTATAACAAGTGTGTTGATGGGCGTACCCACAGACTCTACCACACTTTGGAAATGCATTGTGTCAATAGTGGTTTTTATTGCATAGTTGCAAAAATCAACCGCGTCCTGAAGCGTAAAGAAGTTCCATGCTATATCTGAATGAGGCAAATCCTGATACTGTCCGTTTACGGGGTCTTTTACCGCAACAGGCTGTAAAAGTCTTGTAAGCGTCAGGCTTTCACCGTCCCAGGTCGCGCCCTGGCTTTCTGTCTTCAGTTTTTCAATGTGATTATCCTTTATCCTCACCTTATAAATTCTTTGAACCATATTGCGCCCGTCTTTGTGATAACCCGCAACGGTAAATATTGCGTTTGGTTTGGGTTCAAATGAGTTGAAATAATTGATAAGCCTTTGCGGTATATCGTCTATATCAACGTTTTCGTCTACACGCTCGCGTATAAAGCTCTCAACATAACCTGTTATGGGCTTGCCTTTTACCGAAGCCTCTCCGCAAACGGATATGCCGTTATTGTTCGGGCAAAGGAATGTTTTTATCGTTGAATTGTTTGAATGAACGCCGAGCTTGTGAACTACCGTGTTCGTCTTTGTATGTTTTTCCATAATGTTATAGGTGCATCGGCTGTCGCTCGCCATTACAATGCCCTCGTTTACAAATACGGTAACAATAAGTGACATATATTATTTCTCCCTTAAAAAGCTTATAAAATTATCTATAACATAGTCCACTTCAATATCTGATATACAGGTGTTGAGCGGAAGGGTGATCTCGTTTTTGTACATATTAAAGGAATTGGGATAATCCTTTATGTCAAATCCTAAATTTTTGTATGCAGTCATCATCGGCAGCGGTTTAAAATGCACATTGCACGATATGCCCGCGTTAGCCATTTTTTCCATAAGGCTGTTGCGGAAGGTTATATCCTTATCCGTTAGTCTTACCATAAACAAGTGGCAGTTAGATTTGTTGCCCTTGGTCAAATGGGGCAAAATTTGGATACCCGGCATTTTCAGCGCCTTGCTGTATTTATTGAACAAATATCTTCTGCGCTGTAATATGCTGTCGTAGCGTTTAAGCTGGGTGAGTCCCATAGCCGCCATAATGTCTGTCATATTGCACTTGTAGTCGGGGCTTACGATATCGTATTCCCACGAGCCGCAAAGATTTTTTGTAAGCGCGTCTTTAGTCTGTCCGTGCAAAGAGAGATTCATAAACGCAGTGTAGATAATGTTGCTGTCGTAATTATCAATCTCGCGCCAGGTCACCGCGCCGCCCTCTGCTGTAGTCAGATTTTTGACTGCATGGAACGAAAAACAGGTGAAGTCAGCCAAGCTGCCGCATCTTTTGCCGTTCTTTTCGGAGCCGAAAGCGTGTGCGGAATCGGAAACAACTATTATTCTGTTAAAGGCTTTTTGTATCTTGCTGTTAGGCTTAAAAAGCTTTTTCTTTTGCTCTACTATCTCAAATATCTTGTCGTAATCGCACATTATTCCCGCAAGGTCAACGGGTATTATTACCTTTGTTCTTTCCGTGATGGCAGCCTCGAGCTTTTCGTAATCCATAAAAAACGAATTTTTCGCCGTGTCTACCAAAACTATTTTTGCGCCGACATGATGAATAACACTTGCAGAAGCAGTGTATGTATAAGCGCAGGTTATTACCTCGTCTCCGGGTCCTACGCCGAGCATTCTCAGGCAAAGCTCCATACACGCCGTTGCGGAGCTTAAGCAAGCAGCTCTTTTTGTTCCGCAGTATTCGGCTATTTCACGCTCAAATCTTTTTGTTAGAGGTCCTGTTGTTATCCAGCCCGATTTTAAACACCGGGTAACTGCTTCTATTTCTTCTTCACCTATGTCCGGCGGTGAAAACGGTATATTCAAAAAAATCACTTCCACAAAGAAAACAAATTCGGAATAAACAAACTTTTCAGAAGTGAATTATACCACATAACCAATAATTTGGCAAGTTTTATATTTGGGACAGGTTTAAAACCACAACCACTCGTCAAACGGGTGGTTTGCACAAGGGCTATAAGCCCCCATTACTGACCCGCGTCTAAAGGCGCGGGCTGTCTTTTGTTCAAGCCTTAAAGCCCTTGACTCTTTGGTCACCCGTAAAGGACAAATACCCGCCCTCACTTTTCAAAAAACTGAGGGCAATTATTTATCAAAGCAAGAAAAAACTTGACAAATTATATCGTATGCGATATAATTACAGCGAGGTGATGACAAAATGGATAATAAGTATGAAGCTCTGCGTCTGAAAAATCAGATATGTTTCCCGATCTATGCCGTATCAAATATGATTACGCGGAAATACAAGCCATATCTGGACAAACTTGATCTGACATATACGCAGTATATCGTGATGATGGTTTTGTGGGAGCACGGACAGGCAAACGAAAAGCTTCTTTGTAAATCTCTCTGCCTGAAATCCAATACGTTAACGCCTTTGCTCAAAAAGCTTGAGGATAAGGGGTATATTGAAAAATCAAAGGACGCTTACGATGAGCGGAATCTCGTTATCACGCTGACAGAGACGGGAAAAGAATTGCAGGACAAAGCGCTTTCCGTGCCGGAATGCATGGCGAAAGAGTTTCAACTGACACCGGAGGAAGCTAAGTCATTATATCAGGTTCTGTACAAACTTCTCGATGAAGAAAACAATAAATGAACGGAGGACAAGAGAAAATGAAAACAGTTTACGATTTTACGGTAAAAGACAGAAAAGGAAATGACATAAGCCTCTCGGAGTATTCGGGAAAGGTTTTGCTTATTGTCAACACGGCAACCGGGTGCGGCTTCACTCCGCATTATGATCCGCTGGAGTCAATGTATAAGGATCTTAAAGACAAAGGCTTTGAGATACTCGATTTTCCCTGCAATCAGTTTGCAGGACAGGCGCCGGGCAGCAATGACGAAATACACGAATTTTGCACGCTAAAATTCGGAACCCAATTTCCTCAGTTTGCAAAGATTGATGTGAACGGTGATACCGCGGATCCGCTGTTTGCTTTTCTTGCAACCGAAAAGCCGTTTGAGGGCTTCGGCAAAGGTATCAAAAACGCCGCACTAAACAAGTTTGCCAATATGAACAATAAAAAATACGGCGAAAAAGCGTATATCAAATGGAACTTCACAAAATTCCTTGTCGATCGAGAAGGAAAGGTTATTGCACGCTTTGAGCCGACGGTAGATATGAAAGACGTCAGAAACACGGTTGAAAAATTGCTTGGAAAAAAATATGAGTAATATTGAAAAAATAAGAACAAGAAGAAGCGTGCGGTCATTTGACTGTACACCCCTAAGCCCTGACGATAGAGAACGTATTATTGATTATGCAAATAAAGTCCGAAATCCGTACGGTCAGAATATCGAATGGAGAATGCTCGACGCAAAAACGCAGGGACTGTCGAGTGCTGTGATTGTCGGAACAGATCTTTTTATAGCCGGAAAAATGCGCCGTCAATCCCATGCAGAAGAAGCATTCGGTTATTCTTTTGAGAAAATTGTTTTGTATGCCGA
>JAEEHZ010000066.1 GCA_016281115.1 Clostridiaceae bacterium
AACAGCAATAAGATATTTTCCTATATACAGCGCGTCGCCTTCCCAATTTTGATCTTCCTGATAATAAGCCGTTGAATCCAACAAATTCCTAGATACGCCCGTTACTCCGTCGCCCAACGTTATTTTTGCCAAGAGCTCACAAGAATCAAAGTTTTCGGGCATTATGGTCACATTGTCAGGTATTGTTATTTCCTTTAAATATTTGCAAATCATAAATGCACGGCTTTCTACACTTTTAACTCCGTCAGGTATAGTATATGACTCACTTGTTTTACTTGACGGATAGCAAATGAGTGCGGTTTTGTCTTTGTTGAATAATACACCGTCAGCCGATGAAAACTCCGTGTTTTCGCTTTTGACCTCAATGCTTTCAAGACCGACGCAGGGATAAAATGCGCTTTCTTCTATTGTTTTTAAACCGGCAGGCAAAGTTATTGTCTTAAGAGCTTCACACTCCGCAAAAGTATTGTAGCCAATAATTGTCAAAGTGTCCGGCAGAGATATGTTTTCCAAACTCGAACAATTTAAAAACGCTTCATGTTCTATACTCTGCAGACCGTTTGAAATATTTACGTTTTTTAAATTTTTGCAGCTCTTAAATGCAAAGGGACCTATGTTTTTTACGCTGCCTGCTATAGTTACATCGGTAACATGGTCAAAACCCGCAAAAGCACTCATACCGATCTCGGTTATACCGTTTTCGATAACTATGGATACAGTGCCTGACCGTAAAAGAGTCAAGGTGCTCAAGACACTAAAATTACTGTCATCGGCAATAATTTGATTAATCACACCTTCGCCGCTCAACGTAAGCACTCCGTCTTCGCTGAGACTGTAAGTAATGTTTTCACCGAAGCTGATATTTGTCCAGGAATAATCTGCGCTTGCACTCTCCGGCAGAGAAATAACCGTCCCCAAAGTAAGTACAAGTGTCAAAACAAATGCCAGAACTTTTTTTAACATATTGACCTGCTCCTTTCAAAAAGCACATATTCTGAAATCGGTTGCAAATTATCCACAAAAGCATAATTACATTTACATGATAATTTTTATTTCCGACCTTACAAACCATATTACATTATTATATTGACTATTTCAACGGTTTGGCATAAATTGTGCCTTTTTTGGCACAAATTGTTGCCTATAACCGAAAAAAGCTTAAAAAAAGACTTGACAAACCGAAAATACTATGATCTTCATAAATAATTCTAAACGTTTCAATTTTAGAATAAATCAAAAAGGTACGCCACCGAATCTTCACAAGGAAAAAAGGCAGCTACGATTATTGCTGCGCAAAATCAGTTCAAACATATGGCTACAGGAAGTAGCCGAAAAATATATTAAGTTAAGATAAAAATATCCCAAAAGTATTGACTTGCAAAAAGTGTTTTGATATAATTACCCGTGCGTGTGATTGCACACGTTTTCCTTGCTCTGCGTTTTTTTGATAAGCAGGGCCAAAGTCCAAAAGGAGGTGCAAATGAAATGTCAGAAATTTTAAATGCTTATGAGTCTGTTTTGGTTATCTCTGCCAAACTCACCGACGAAGAGATCGAAGCTGTAAGCGAGAAGTTTAAGGCTTTAATTGAAAAGCACGCTACTCTCGACAGCGTAGACGTTTGGGGTAAGCGTAAGCTTGCTTATCCTATCGACAAAGAGACCGAAGGCTACTATGTTCTTTTTAATTTCACATCAAAGCCCGACTTCCCTGCCGAGCTTGACAGAATTTATAAGATCACAGACGGCGTTATTCGTTCTCTCATCATCAAAAAGGAAGCTTGATTTTATAAGCACGTCATTTGTGCTGCAAAAAGAAAGGGAACTAAGATATGAATAAGATCGTTATTATGGGAAGACTTACCGCCGCACCCGAACTTCGCACAACTCCCAACGGAATATCCGTTACAAGATTTACCGTGGCTGTTCAGCGTGATTACGCAAAGCCCAGCGAAGAAAGAGCAACAGATTTTCTTGATGTTGTTGCGTGGAGAGGCACTGCGGAATTTGTAACTAAATATTTTACAAAGGGAAGTATGATCGCTGTTGCGGGTTCGCTTCAAACTAACTCTTATGTTGACAAAAACGGTATAAACCGCAAAGGCTTTGAGATAGTTGCGGACAACGTATATTTTACAGGCAGCAAGCGTGAAAACGGCTCCTATTCTCAGGATAATTCTTACTCTCAAAACGATGCTCCCGCAGCATATTCAGGCGGCAGCGCAGGGGACTTTGAAGCTATTCCTACGGATGATGACTTACCGTTCTAATGAGTAAAAATTAAGATAAGGAGAAATAACCATGGCTGAAAACAGACCTGAGAGAGACATGCGCAGAAACAACAAAAAAGGCAGAAGAAAAGTATGCACATTCTGTGTAGATAAAGCCGAGAGCATAGACTACAAAGATATTGCAAAGCTTCGCCGCTATGTTTCCGAGAGAGCAAAAATTTTGCCTCGCAGAGTAACAGGCACTTGCGCACGTCATCAAAGAGCTTTGACAGTTGCGATAAAGCGCGCCAGACACTTGGCACTTTTACCGTATTCTGCAGACTGATAATCATTTGCGGACATATTTTTGTGTCCGCTTTAACGCTGGTATGGCTCAGTTGGTAGAGCAGCGCATTCGTAATGCGCAGGTCGTCGGTTCGAGTCCGACTACCAGCTCCAGAAATCCCTCGAACGCAAGTTTGTGGGATTTTTACTTTTTCACTCTTCGCTATTCCCTATTAACTATTCACTAAATTCCGTTCTCCGGATTTTTGGGAAGTAATAATGAACAGTAAAGAGTGAATAAGTGATAGTCGTATAATAAAAGCGAGCACTTTAAAGAATTAAGGGCATAACAATTGTAACAATCAAAAATTGCCCCGCACGACCGGAGATTGCCAGTACAAGTGATAAAGCGATAGTAGTAATTTTCTTCAACATTATAATTACCTCCTTCCATAATACTAAAATCTCAATTTGTTTGTTTGCCAATGTTTAACTGTATATACCCATTGGAACCCACCCCTTTTTAACACCGTTTCAGGCTCATGGCATTTTGTTACAATTAGATGCTATGCGAATTTTTCGGTGTTTTCAACCATTTGGCATATATTGCACGTTTTTGGGCATATTTGGTTTCAAAATAAAAGTTGACAAATTGATTCATTTGTGATTTGAGACGAATAATTTAATAATCACATATATGAGGTATACAGCAATTTTGGATTATCAAAAGTTTTCTAAAGAAGCCGAATAATTAACTGAAAAATGAGAAATACTAATTATCTGTAAACATAATAAACCACAATTCGTATATTGTCAATACGTTTTGTGGATTTTGTGACAAAAAATTTCCCATATGTATTATCATAAATCTGAGGTGACAAGTATGATTTTCGGAGAAATATTAAGGGAATTATTAGAGAATAAAGATATTACGCAAAGACAATTGGCGGAATCTTTAAATATAGGAACAACAACTATCGGAAATTATGTTCGCGGACTTCGTGAGCCCGATTTTGAAACGCTTAAGCTTATAGCCGACTACTTCGGGGTTACCACGGATTACTTGCTTGATTTCAGATCTACTGTCACCAAAGACCACAGAGAAGACGAACTTCTTCAAGTTTACCGTTCGCTTTCCGAAAGCGATAAAGAATTATTATTGGAACAGGGAAAGCTGCTTGCTAAGCGTAATATGAAAAAATAATGGATTTTAAATCATTTAAAAAAATAAAGCCGCTTTAAACCTAATGGTCTGCAGCGGCTTTACATTTAAAGTAAAACATCAAGATTACCTATTGACATACTGCATTCAGTATGCTAAGATAAGAGCGTAAAGAAACGGCTTAGCTGTTTCGCAATTTGGTTTTTTTATTTTATGACCGCCTTGCTGCTACAGGGCGGTTATTTCTTTATACTTAAAACAATAACTGTTACTAACAAAGTAAAACAAATTATGTATTCCAAGCAATCACCCCCTTTCAAAGAGGGCTGAAACAGCCGCCGCCGTCTCTTTACGCAAGGAATTATATCATAACTTATATTTAGTGTCAATTTATAATAATTTAGCCCGTTTTAACAATGACAACAGTAACGTTGAATATTATTGTATGAACGAAAAAGCCGCTGTAAACCCAATGGTCTGCAGCGGCTTTATATTATATATTTTTGAGTATTATTCCTCTTCCTGCTCAAGAGGCGGATATTTTTCGATGTTTTTGAAGAATACAACCGAAAGCGGCGGCAGTGTTACGGAAATCGACTGCTTCTGTCCGTGAGATTCCATATCTTCACTTTCTATTACGCCTTCGTTGCGAACGCCGATTCCGCCGAATTCAACTAAATCAGTGTTGAATACCTCCTGATACTTTCCTCTTTCCGGAACACCTATTCTGTAAAAATCACGTCTCACGGGCTGGAAGTTGCAAAGCACAACAAGCTCGTTGCCCTCGGCGTCTATTCTGCGGAAAGAGATAACGCTTTGCTGATAGTCGTCGTGGCATATCCACCTGAAGCCTTCCCAGGAGAAATCCACCTGATACAAAGGTGTGTTTTCAAGGTAGAATTTGTTTATTGCCTTAAAGAAGTCGTTCAACATTCTGTGCTTGTCAAAGCCCAAAAGATGCCACTCAAGCTGATTATTATAATTCCATTCGTCAAACTGTCCCAGCTCGCTGCCCATAAACGTAAGCTTTTTGCCGGGGTGCGCCATCATATATCCGATAAACGCGCGCACACCTGCAAATTTTTGGTCATAGTTACCGGGCATTTTGTTTATAAGCGAGCATTTTCCGTAAACTACTTCATCGTGCGAGATGGGAAGTATAAAGTTCTCGGAAAACGCATATATTAGCGAGAATGTCAAATTATCGTGATGATACGGTCTGAAAAGCGGGTCAACCGCCATATATCTCAATACATCGTTCATCCAACCCATATTCCACTTATAATTGAATCCGAGACCGCCCATGGAAGTAGGCTTGGAAACCATAGGCCAAGATGTAGACTCTTCGGCTATCATAAGTACATTGGGGTGAAGTCCGAAAAGCGTTTCGTTCAGCTGTCTTATAAAATCAACAGCCTCCAAATGCTCCTTGCCGCCGAAGCAGTTTGCTTCCCACTCGCCGTCCTTGCGGTTATAGTCAAGGTAAAGCATAGAGGCAACGGCATCCATTCTTATGCCGTCTATGTGGTATTCATCAAGCCAAAAGTTTGCGCTTGAAATCAAAAAGCTTTTAACTTCATATCTGCTGTAATTGAATACGTATGTTCCCCACTCTTTATGTTCGCCTTTGCGCCAGTCTTCATATTCATAACAGGCGGTACCGTCAAATCTGGCAAGTCCGTGTCCGTCCTTCGGGAAATGAGCGGGTACCCAGTCGAGTATAACACCTATGCCCGCCTTATGGCAGGAATCTACAAAATATTTGAAATCATCGGGTGTGCCGTAACGAG
Organism: Clostridiaceae bacterium; assembly: GCA_016281115.1. GTDB lineage: Bacteria > Bacillota > Clostridia > Oscillospirales > Acutalibacteraceae > JAEEHZ01. Next base: position 5,445 of record JAEEHZ010000066.1, read on the forward strand.
ATGTTGGGGCGTAATAACCCGTTACCTGATATCCCCATGAGCCGTCAAAAGGATACTCAGTAATAGGCATAAACTCTATGTGTGTAAATCCCATTTCTTTAACGTAAGGCACAAGGTCATCGGCAAGCTCACGGTAATTAAAGCTGTCGCCTTCGCCGAAATTATGCTTTTTCCAGGAGCCTGCGTGTATTTCATAAATGTTAAGAGGCTTATCATAAACAGGAACTCTCGATTCTTGCCATTTGCTGTCGCCCCAGGAATAATTGTCGATGTCATAAAACTTAGATGCCGTGTTCGGACGTTTTTCGGCATAGAAAGCATACGGATCCGCCTTTAATATTCGATCGCCCCAAGGCGTCTCTATGCAGTATTTATATACAGAGCCGTTTTGTACAACGTCGGCAATAAAGCATTCCCATATGCCGCATTCATATATTTTGCCCATGGGATTTGCGTCGTTATCCCCGTCATTAAAGTCACCCACAACAGAAACATATTTGGCATTTGGCGCCCAAACTCTGAATATAACGCCTTGTTTGCCGAACATCTCACCACGGTGCGCACCCATAAATTTATAAGCGTCGTGACTGTATCCACCTAAAAAGCTTGTTAAATAATCTTTATTTATATCGCTCATATTAACTCTCCTTTGCTGTTAGATACTCTCTTATATGTTACAAATTTCCGAATACAAAATCGCATTAATATATTATCAAATTTTTACCGTTTATGCAAGCAAAATACAAAAAAATATAAAATTTTTATGTTTTTGAGAAAAAATATATGTTTTTTTCACAAATTATTGTTTTCACAGTATTCAATTATTCCCTTAGCTATGGCTATCGCCATCTTTGTCTGATATTCCTCGTTCTTTAGATTATTCAGCTCCTCGCCGTTTGACATAAAACCGCACTCGCATATTACGGCAGGCACCTTGGCATTGTACAGCAGATATATATTTTTATCGGCAGGCTTTATCTCACGGGTGTTCTCAGGCTGAAGAAGTGAAACGATGCTCTCCTGTATACACTGTGCCAGCTGCGGACTTTCTTCCGTATTTTGGGAATAGAATATCTGTGCGCCGCTGTATTTGCTTTGCTCAAATTTGTTTTGATGAATGCTTATCAGGATATTTTCATCCGACGAATTACATATTTCAAGTCTGTTATGCATATCGGAAATTTTTATCTCTTTTATTCCCTTTGTGCCGCTGTCGCTTATTGAAGTGTCGGTCATTCTTGTCATCGCCGTATTTAAGCCGAGCGACGTAAGTATGTCATTCAGCTTCAGCGATATTTGAAGATTGATATCCTTTTCCTGAGTGCCGTCGGCTGCAACGGCTCCGCCGTCCTCTCCTCCGTGACCGGGATCTATTATAAAACAGGGGGAAATATTTTTGTGGTAAATTTTGTCGGCGCTTTTAAAAGCAGAAAGCCCCCCTACAATGATAAGCACTGATAGTACCGATAAAGTTACAGCAGACAAAAAGTTATTCGATACTGTTTTATTGATTTTTTCCGAATAAAAAACAAAGTTCATATAAATCACCTTTATAATTTTATGAAAGCGGCATCAGAAAAATGATTTATGTTAATTTTACAAACATTTGCATAAAAATCACCGTATGTTCACTTGACGTTTTAGTAATTTTATGATAGTATTCAAGTGTGGATATTTGTAATCTTTAATGGTTTAAGGAGGAAGATTATTATGAAAAAAATGACTGCGATATTACTTGCACTTATGATGATTTTATCAGCAACCGTAAGCGTAAGCGCAGAAACAGCAAATAATACTTTCGAGACAAGAACCGCTCAAAATGCGGTTTTATCCGATTCCGATTCTGTTTTAAACGACGCTTCTCACAAAAAAATCATAACCTACGGCAGAGGCACAATACCTACCGGAGGTGCAAGCGGAACATTGGACGCTCTCACCTGGACGCTTACCGAGCAAGGCGTGCTTACCGTAAGCGGATCGGGTAATATGAGAAATTTCACTTATAACAGCAGTTTTGGTTGGTCGCCTTACAGAAATGATATTTCTAAAGTGGTCATTAATAACGGAGTTACATCGATAGGCAATTATGCTTTTTATAATTGTACCGGCTTAACGTCTGTAACTATACCGAACAGCGTTACATCTATCGGAGAGTGCGCTTTTAAAAATTGCAACGGTTTGACCTCCGTGGCAATGCCAAACAGCGTTACAACTATCGGTGACGGTATTTTCAGTGATTGCACCGCCATAACTTCCGTAACATTATCAAGCAGCCTAACATCTATCAGCAAGGAAGCTTTTTATAATTGTACCGAATTAACATCCGTTACAATACCGATGAGCGTTACGTCTATCGGTGTCAGCGCTTTTGAGGATTGCAGTAAATTAAAAACTTTAAGAATACCGAGCAGCGTTACATCGGTCGGCAGTCGCGCTTTATACAAAGTAGCGGGAACAACAAAAACTGTTTTTTATTTTGAACGAAGCGGCAGTTACACAATGGGTAGTTATGTGTTAAATAACAACGACATAGTTGTGGGATACCAGCCTTCTGCCGTATATAATTACTGCAATAGCAACGGTACGTTGTCGCGGTTTATAAAATACGGTAGCTCATACAGCGTAAAGCTTAACGCGAACGGCGGAGAATGGTCTTCGGGTATGCCCTCAACTGTGGTCAAAACAGCAGGAACCGATCTTTCTTTGCCTGTGCCTGCAAGTTCAAATTGTGTATTCTTAGGTTGGGCGGAAAGTACGTCTAATGATATAGGCGACATAATGTACAATGACACATTATCGGATACTTTGGCAACTGATCTGTACGCTGTTTGGCGCCTTAAAAACTGCACGGTAACATATGTTAAGGGAACAGATGATGTAAATAATATGCCGTCGCAAACAGTTTACACAAAAACATACGGTGTACCTCTTGCCATCCCCTCGCAAGAACCCACAAGAGAAGGCTATATATTTGCCGGTTGGTCGGAAACTGCCAATGCTAAGAAAATAGGTTATCTTGCAGGCGATTATATTACCGAAGAATTCAGCGCCAATGTGCAATTATATCCCACATGGTCTGCCGTAACACAAAAAGATACTCTGACATTCAAGCTTTTTGACCAAAATCATTACGCACCGTATCATTCGGACTTAATGCCTATGGTAGCAATGAATTTAGATACAGACGGAACTCCTGTAAACAGAGATACTGACTCTCCCGAAAATGAAAAATACTTTAAGCTTTGGACAGACGACGCCGACACAAAATCTCCTTATACTGTTTCCTGTTACAATGATACAGGGTCTTTCTTGCTTTTAGATAACGTAACAGGCGATTATTACTTTAACAGCAACAATAACAGTGCGTATTTCATTCCTGAGAGAAACCAATACATTGTATTTAGCAATCAAGGCGATATGTTTTTACCGTTAGATACCGAAAATATTGTCGAAGGTCCCGGTTTTTATTTCGGTATGAGTTTTGAGGGTAATTTCGCCATGCCGATAAACGGTCAGGTACAGTACAATAACAGCTTAAGGCCTATGAAATACTCCTTTAGCGGAGATGATCTTGTATATGTATACATAGACGGCGTTAAAGTGTTAAACGCCGGCTCAGGAAACAAGACCTCAACATACATTGATTTCTCAACAGGTAACATTGTAACGATCGGCGATGATGTTATCAGAGCAAAAGGCTCCGGTATCACCGTAAATACAACCTTAAGGGAACGTTACACTCTTGCATATAAAGAGGCTCACCCCGAATGTACAAACGATAACGACCCCGGTTTGCTCGCATATCTGAGGCAATATTTTGAAGACGGCTCAAACACTTTTAAGGTAAAAACAGAGCATACTTTCGCAATGTTCTACGCAGAATCACATGGATTGGGAAGTAATATAAATGTCCGCTTTAACATTCCGTTTATCGGAACGCACGACCTTACAATTGACCCCAACGGCGGTAAATATGAGGGATCTTCAAATACAAAAACCATAGCCCTTGAATACACACAAACATATAATCTTGTTGACGCTACTACCGATATTGATAAATATGTATTTTCAGGTTGGACAATAACAGGTCCCGGCTCCGAGTATGACCCCGACACCAAAACATTCACGATGGGCTACGGCGACACGACCGCAACAGCAAAATGGACAGCTGTGCAGCATATGTTGACTGTTAACCCTGCAGGCGGTGTTTGGAACAATAAAACCGGCAACAGCTATATAACTCTTGCATATAATCAAAGCACAAACATACCCGATCCTACAAGAACGGGATATACATTCTCCGGATGGACAATGACCCCGACAGATAAAGAATCGACACTTGATGGTAAAACGTTCACTATGGGTACCGCGAACACATATTTAGACGCTAAGTGGACGCCGATTGATTATAATATAAGATTTGAGCCAAACGGCGGAACATATAAGGGAAGCACATCGCCAACTACCGTGACTGTTTCCTTCGGAACAGGCTACGACATAGCAGGTATCGGCAACTATCCTGTTCGCACGGGCTATACCTTTACCGGATGGAAAATGACTTACGCCGCAGGTTCAACAGCGAACTATTCACCGTCAGCCGGCAGTGTGAGCGCAGATACTACCACGGCATATTATTCCTCCACCGGCAACAGAACAGGCATTACAGCACAAAGCATACTTCTGCCGCCTGAGAAAAACGCAGATATGAAATTATACGATCTCTGCGTTGTGGCAGGAAACACGGCAATCCTTACAGCACAGTGGAAAATAAACGAACACACGATAACCTACAACGGCGGCGACGGAATATATAACGATAAAAACTCATATGTTGTAGACGTTGTTTATAACCAGCTTGTAACAATAGATGTAAACAAATTTGAAAACACGGGCTATGTATTTGTCGGATGGAACACAAAAGAGGACGGCTCGGGCAATTTTATTGATGAAAGCTCAACTTACAGAATGGGCGACGAAGACCTTGTGCTGTATGCAATGTGGGAAAAAGCAGATTTTTCCATAACATACATCGGCAACGGCGGGCTTGACAAAGACGGCAAAGATACTGTGGTAATACCGTATACATTGAGTATGCCGGCAGAAATAGCGGATTCCGATACGTTTGAAAGAGAAGGTTACAAATTTATCGGCTGGAGCAGAGAACAGATAACGAAAGAAATAAATGATAAAAATATTAACGAAATAGACATTTCTTCTTTCTATCAACCAAATGATTTTTATCTCGACGGTGAACCACTCACTCTTTACGCTGTTTGGAAAAAGATAGATAACGGCGAATATATGGATATAACCGATACCGAAAAAACAACAGATACAACAGGTCCGAAAGACAGCGACACAGCGACAGACGAACCTGTACCTGAAAAGCCGCTTTACGGCGACGTTGACTGCAACGGTAAGGTAACCATGGAAGACGTCGTAGCATTGCAAAAGATAATGGCAAAGCTTGCGACGCACGAAGATTACGGCAAAATGTCACGCATTAATTCAGATTGCGTACACGATGACGTAATTAATATGATGGATGTAACAGAAATCCAAAAATTCCTTGCAAAGCTGATACCCGATCTTGACCCGTAAATAAAGACATAAAAACTAATAAAAAGGTCATTGCCTGATAATTTTCAGGCGATGACCTTTGATTTTGTGATTAATATTCAGTACAAGAAAAGCAGGGTTGTTTTCAGCCCTGCTTTCAAATTTATAATATTTACGATTTTTTAAGCCCGTATGCAAGATAAATTAAATTATCAAGCTGTTCACCATTGAGACCTTTTACTGCTGAGATAAGTTCAGTGACCTTTCCCGGATCAATAGTAGCAGTATCAAAGAATTCTACAGGTGTAATACCCAAATATTCACAAATGTAAAAAAAATTCTGCATCGATGGATAATTTACACCGTTTTCAATGTTGTTTATATAACCTGCGCTTTGCCCGATAGACAAACTCATATCTCTTGCGGAAACGCCCTTATTAATTCGTAATGCCGAAAGCCGCCGTGAAAACTCTTGTTTATCCACGTCAATCACCACCTTGTGCATAAAATTTTACTATACACAAAGCTATATTATATTCAGTTGAATCATTAATTACTCTTGACACATCTATTTTATTTAGATATAATTGTCGCAGGCGTATGCTTTATTTAGATATGTCGCTGAGTATGCCTCATAATCTGCTATTTTTCAATCTATCAGGCATTTAATCTTGTACAAACACAAAGTACGCTTAAGTTATATTTAAAGGAAGTGGTTAATTATGAAAGTTTGTTGTGGTTTCGGACACAGGGAAGTTTGTGATGATATAACCGTACCGTTGGAAACAGCAATATTTAGTGCCATAAAAGAAGGTTGTGATGTTTTTTTAACAGGTGCAATGGGGCAATTTGACAACCTGTTTTCTTCTGCTGTTCGTAAAGCAAAAGAAACTTATCCTAAAATTAAGCTTATTTGCGTAAGACCGTATTATTCAAATAGTTTTAACTTAAATAACAACGCTGTTTACGATGATATAATTATTCCCCATGAATTGGCTAATGTTCATCCAAAAGCTGCAATAAGACCACGCAATCGCTGGATCGTTGATAACAGCGATATTGTTATTACTTACACAAGAAGAGAAACAGGAGGTGCTTACGAGGCAAAGCGCTATGCTTATGAAAAAGAAAAAATAATAGTTGAATTATAAACAAAAACCGGGCATATGAGAGTTTGTTTCTCATATGCCCGAAATTATTTTGTTATTGAATTACTGCTCAACCTTTGATTCTTCAATTACCTTTTGAGCTACCATTGCGGGTGCGTCCTCATATCTTGTAAACTCAAATGTAAATGTGCCTCTGCCCTGTGTTGTCTGGCGGATAAATGTTGTGAAGTCGTGCATTTCCGCCATAGGAACTTCGGCTTCTACAACCTGCATACCGTCCTCGCCGGGGTTCATACCCAGAACACGTCCGCGTCTCTTGTTAACTTCGCCCATAACGTCGCCCATGTTAGCGTCCGGAACGGTAGCTCTGAGCGTTCCTATCGGCTCAAGCAATGTTGGGTTAGCCATAGGCATACCGTTTTTGTACGCTATGCTTGCAGCCATTTTAAATGACATTTCAGAGCTGTCTACGGGGTGATAAGAACCATCGTAAAGTGTAGCCTTTAATCCTACCATCGGATATCCCGCGAGAGGTCCTTTGAGAATAGATTCTCTGAGTCCCTTTTCAACTGCGGGGAAGAATCCCTTAGGAACGGAACCGCCGACAACTCTCTCGGCAAATTCCAAGCCCTCGCAATCACAAGGCTCAAACTCTATCCAAACGTCACCGAACTGTCCGTGACCGCCCGATTGCTTTTTATGTCTGCCCTGAACCTGAACCTTCTTGCGTATAGTCTCTCTGTAAGCTACCTTAGGTGTATCAAGCGTTACGCCTGTGCCGAACTTGCTCTTTAATTTGCTTACAACAACATCCAAATGCTGTTCGCCGAGACCCGAAAGGATCATCTGCTTTGTTTCTGTATTTGAATAGAAGGAGATAGAAGGATCTTCTTCCGCAAGACGTGTTAAGCCTTGTGCCACCTTATCTTCTTCACCCTTGTTAACGGGAGAAATAGCCATTGAGAAAGAAGGAGCAGGATAATTAACGCCCTTAAGTATTACCTTATCCGAAGGATTGCACAGAGTATCGCCCGTAACCGTTGCCTGAAGCTTAGCCACACAACCAATATCTCCTGCGCCGATGTATTTTGCTTCTTCCTGCTTTTTACCCTTTATTATCATAACCTTGCCGATTCTTTCGGCAGCGCCTGTTCTCATATTAACAAGAGGAGTATCTACAGCGATCTTTCCTCTTACAACCTTAAAGTAAGAAAGCTTTCCTACAAACGGGTCGGCAACTGTTTTAAACACAACGCATGCAGCGGCGCCGTTTTCGTCAACTTTGACCTCAACTTCGTTTCCGTTAGCGTCTGTTGCTTTCTCAGAGCCCTTATCAGCAGGTGACGGTGCAAGCCACACTATGCCTTTGAGCAATTGGCCTATGCCGTATATACTGAGTGCATCGCCGCTGAATACCGGATAAATGGATCCGTCTTTAACGCCCTGTCTGAGACCGGAGATAACTTCTTCTTCTGTGAATTCTTCACCCTCAAAGAACTTCTCCATAAGCTCTTCGCTTGCCTCTGCAACAGCTTCATTAAGTGCCGCGCGCATTTCTTCAAGTCTGCCGCCAAGGTCAGGCATTGCAGTTTCCTTAGCTTCGCCTGTGCTGAATTCGTAAGCCTTGCTCTCAAGCAAATTGATATAAATATCAGCTTTGCCGTCAGCTACATAAGGTACAACAAGCGGGCAAACGCCTGTGCCGAATTTTTCTTTTAAACCGTCAAAGGTATCATAAAATCTTGCGCTTTCATCACATAAGCCATTTATGAAGAACATTTTTGTAAGGCCGAGCTTTGTTGCTGATTTATAAGCTTTTTCGGTACCAACGCAAACGCCGTCTTTGCCC
>JAEEHZ010000067.1 GCA_016281115.1 Clostridiaceae bacterium
AACCATAGAATTATCTTGAATTATATCCCTAATTATACCTGGAACATTTGGAGAAGGCATTGGTTCACATTCACCAATATATCCCGCCATGTCGCTATATGATATAATACAGGAAAAGTCAGCTTTCCCTTTTTCTATTGGCTCAAAACCGATTTCTGTAATCCATCTTCTCGGAGCATAACCAGATTGAGAAAACGGAGTTTCTACTATTTTACATGCCCAAAATATTCCGTTCTCTATATTATTAACATAACAAACAGCGGAAGATATGTTTACTGTCTTTTTATCTTCAGATATAATTGATTTACCATTTTTTAAAAAGGACCAATCTTTCAAATCATTTGTAAGAATGACGCCTTGTCTTGCCCATTTCCTTGTCAACCATTGTCGAATTTTCAATATAATTTTCCATAACAAATCTGCTTCGCCGCTTTGATCTTCAATGGTAAACTTTATTTTATAAAAAATAGTAGAATTTAAATCAATCATTTTTATCTCCTGTAAAATGTGTTCCTATGCTGCGTAAATCGCCGCTTCTAATTCTTTTATCGCTTTACGATAGTTGTCTATACCGCCGAAAATTGTATTTACAATATAAACTTGCGTTCCATACTGTTTAATAGGATCGACTTTTAAGATATCAACGTTTTCAAGGTCTTCAAGCCCGCTATCCGCATATTTCGTAAGCAAAACATCAAGAATTTCCGCCGCCTTTTCACCATATTTAGTAAAATAATTACGTTTGCGAACATGTTCGGCACGCTCTTTTCTGGTTAGCGGTGCTTGGTCAAATACAATGTGTAGTATCAAATCAAAAGGATCAAGATCTTTTCCGATTTCTTCACATAAATCGCTAAAAGAAATACCACGCTTTTCAAATTCTTCTACGATAACCTGTTTTTTATCGGCATCGTTCCATGCAGTAAGGAATTCATCAAGCGAAGCATATTGGTTGTGGATGTTTTTCCTTGTATAGTCAATAAGACTTTCGGTGATAAGTTTTCCGTTTTTATCAAGATATTGAACATGCTTTTGCAAAACAGTAACTGTCGTGTCGCCCAATATATATTTTTTTCTACGCTCCGGATCAGGCGGAACAACTTTAGGCGGAGTTTCAGGTTCGGTATCAGGGTTCGACGGTTCATAATCTTCTTGCTGTTCAATAGGTCCATCAAAATCGGGGTCGTGGAACAGCCTTGTAACATCACGAAAATCAAAAATAGTAAAATACATTTTACCCAAATCTTCTCTTACACGCGTGCCACGACCGATTATTTGCTTAAATTCCGTCATTGACCGAATATTAGAGTCTAATACAATAAATTTAACAGTTGGCATATCAACTCCAGTCGACAATAATTTTGAGGTTGTTACAAGGGTAGGATAGTTGCTTTCCACATCACGGAAATTATCAAGCTGTTTAACGCCTTCTTCGTCGTTTGAAGTAATGCGCATAACATACCTTTCGTCTTCTGCATATAAATCGGCGTTTTCGTTTATTAAGGCTTGACGCATACGGTCAGCATGTTCCTGGTCAACGCAAAAGAAAATGGCTTTATCCATTCTGCAATCGTGTTTTTTCAGATAGTCGGAAACTGTTTTTGCTACGAGTTTGGTTCTTTTTTCGAGAACAAGGTTTTTATCAAAATCCGTTGTATTATAAACTCGGTTATCTATAACTTCGCCGTTATCGTCAAGTTGACCATTATAAGGAATAAAACCTTCAATGTCTTTGTCAAAAAACACCCTGATAACACGATATGGCGCAAGAAATCCATCCGAAATACCTTGTTTAAGGGAATATGTATAAATAGGTTCGCCAAAATAATCAATATTTGAAACCGTGCTCGTTTCTTTCGGAGTAGCAGTCATACCTATCTGAGTAGCGGTAGTAAAGTATTCTAAAACTTCACGCCATTGACTATCAGCTTTTGCACTACCACGGTGGCATTCGTCGACTACAACCAAATCAAAAAAACTAGGACTAAACTGTTTAAACAAACTATTTGCGTCTTCATCTTCTCCCGTCAAGCCCTGATACAGTGCTAAATATATTTCATGCGCAGTATCAATGTTTTGTTTGGTTACCCAAGTCATTTTATCTTTAAACGGCGCAAAATCTCTGCTAAAAGTTTGTGAAATCAATGCAGTACGGTCGGCGAGAAATAAAATACGCTTCTTTATTCCTGCTTTCCACAAACGCCAAATAATCTGGAATGCGGTATATGTTTTTCCTGTTCCAGTTGCCATTACAAGTAAAATACGATTCTCGCCTTTTGCTATCGCTTCAACTGTTTTATTGATGGCATTAATTTGATAATAGCGAGGCTGTTTGTCGGGATTATCTAAATAATATGGCTCGTCTATAATTTTGTCCTGCGATGGGTTTATGTGGTTTTGTTCATGATACATTTCCCATAATTTATCAGGCGAAGGAAATTGATCTAAAGAGAGAGTAACCTCAACTTCACCTTCCGTTATATACTTATTGTGAAAAAGAAAACCGTCACCGTTGGATGTAAAGACAAAAGGAATATCCATCATTTTGGCATATAATAATGCCTTCTGCATCCCATCACCAATAGAGTGGTTATTATCTTTAGCCTCTATAATTGCGATAGGCTTATTTGGCTTATAAAATAAAACATAATCTGCTCTTAAAGGATTTTCTCTTTTGCAGGCTTTTCCTTGCGCAAGAATTCGACCTTTTGTAATAGGATACTCTCTACGCATTTGCGTAAATTCATCCCACCCCGCTTTAATTAGCGCAGGGGTAATATATTTCATGCATATATCAGTTTCGGACAGGTCTTTTTTATTAAAAACATCCATTCTACACCTCTTCCTTTTCTGCGTCCATGATGTCGCCGATATTACAGTCTAACACCTTGCAGATACGTAGCATTACGTCCATAGAGACGGTTTCGTTCTTGCTCATTTTAGCCATAGTAGAAGAAGACATGTCCGCCTTTATGCGCAAGGCGTTTTTAGTCATCTTTTTGTCGATTAAAAGTTTCCATAATTTGTTATAACTTACAGCCATAAAAGTACCCCCAAAGTGGTATTTTTTATATTGTATCATAATCTGTCGAAATTATCAAGCGAGTTATTCGTATTATCAAAGAAATTCTTTAAGATAAAGACAAAGAATTACCCCGACTTGTTATGGTCGGGGTAGTGTAGTTTTACTCGAAAATTTCTTCTATCTTTTGGGCGGCGGTCCCGCGGGGTTGGCGGCGGCGATAGCGGCGTACGACGGCGGAGTAAAGGACGTTCTTATCTTAGAAAGAGAAGAGCGGACGGGTGGTATACTCAATCAATGTATACACAACGGGTTCGGGCTGACAAGGTTCAAAGAAAGCCTTTCCGGTCCGGAATATGCAGGCAGGTTCAAAGAACTGGTGCGTCAAAAGGGTATAAAGATCTATAAAAACACTACGGTACTGTCGTTGACTAAAGATAAAACCATTACTGCGATAAACCGTGAACATGGTGTTTTTACGGTTAAAGCGAAAGCGGTTATTCTCGCTATGGGGTGCCGTGAAAAAAGTCGCGGCGCAATCAACGTTGCGGGCACGCGCCCGGCGGGTATTTATTCCGCGGGTACGGCGCAAAAATATATGAATGTAAAGGGGTATTCGATCGGTAAAGACGTTGTAATACTCGGTTCCGGCGACATAGGGCTTATTATGGCGAGACGGCTTACGTTAGAAGGCGCAAAAGTTCACGCGGTATTCGAGATAATGCCTTTTTCAAGCGGGCTCAAACGGAACATAGTGCAATGCCTTGACGACTTCGGTATACCGCTTTATCTTAACCATACGATAATAGAAATAGAAGGCAATGACCGCGTTGCGGGTGTAACCGTCGCGGCGGTCGACGAAAACAGAAAACCCATCGCGGGTACGGAAATGCGTTTTGATTGCGACACAGTCCTGTTCTCGGTGGGGCTTGTGCCCGAAAACGAACTGACCAAGGGGGCGGGTATTCCGTTGTCGCCGTTTACGAAAGGCGCAGTGGTGTACCAGAACAGAGAAACACTTGCGGAAGGCATATTTGCTTGCGGCAATGCGTTGCAGGTGCACGACTTGGTGGATTTCGTCTCGGAAGAAGCCGAACTTGCGGGCAGGGCTGCTGCGGATTACGTTATTAACGGTGCTATTTGCCATGATGCGATAGACTGCGTAAACGGTAACTGCGTCGGGTACGTGCTTCCTCAGAAAATAGACAGGAACGTAAAAGAAAGTGTCAAACTGTTTTTCAGAGTAAAAAAGGTGTGCAAAAATTGCACGGTGCAAGTAAGACGCGGCGACAAGGTCGTGTTTTCAAGAAGGAAAAAAATAGTAACGCCGGGCGAGATGGAATACGTCATAATACCGATCGGTACGGCAAACGGGGCTGACAACGTTACGGTCGAGATTTTGGAGAATTTATGAAAAAGACTAATCTAACTTGTATAGAGTGTCCTATGGGCTGTCAGATAGAGATTATTACCGAAGACGACGGAACGATAATTTCCGTAAACGGAAATTCCTGTCCGAGAGGTAAGTTATATGCCCGTAACGAAGTCGTCTGTCCTATGCGCGTTATAACGTCGACCGTTAAGACCGATTGCGGTAACATGCTTGCGGTAAAGAGCGACAGACCCATTAAACGCGCGAGTATGGCGAGCGCGATAAAAAAGATTAACGCGTTGACGGTAAAATTACCCGTAAATATCGGCGACATACTGTTGGCGGACTTTTGCGACGGTGCAAACCTTGTTGCGACGGACGATTTAAGATAGGTGACTTCATGAAAGATTTTTACGGTAAAGATACGGCAACGCTTAAAAACAAAAAATTATTTCTATTCGATATGGACGGAACCATATATCTTGAAAACAAGCTGTTCGACGGTATAATAAGACTTATGGACAAGATAGTCGAAAACGGCGGGAGATACGTTTTTATAACGAACAATTCGAGCAAGTCGGTTAAAGATTACGTTAAAAAGGTAAAACGGCTCGGTATAGCCTCGGCAACAGAAGACAACTTTATTACGTCGTTGCAGTCGGCGGTGGAAATCATGAAAGAAAAGTACGGAGACCAACTGATTTACTGTCAGGGTACGCGTTCTTTTGTCAAGGCGTTGAAAAAAAGCGGGCTTAACGTAACGGACAGATACGACGATCGTTCAAAAGTCGTTCTCGTGGGGTTTGACAACGAACTTACCATGAAAAAACTCCGTAACACCTGCGAAACTCTTGCCAAGAACAATCCCGATTACTACGCTACTAATCCGGACTGGTCGTGCAATTCCGGCTTCGGCTACGTGCCCGATTGCGGTTCTATGTGTTTCGGTATAGAAAAAGCCACCGGTAGAAAGCCGGTGTTCATAGGTAAGCCGCAACCTGTTATGATATATACGGCAATGCAAAAGTTCGGTTGTACGAAAGAAGAAACGGTGGTGGTCGGCGACAGGATATATACCGATATTGCTTCGGGGTATAACGCGGGTGTGGAAACTGTGCTTGTGCTTTGCGGAGAATCGACCGAAAAGGATATAAAAGAAAGCAATATAAAGCCGACCTTCGTGGTGTCGGACGTAAAGGAAATAAACAATATTTTTGAGTAAGGCTTAATTTTTTTGCGATAATCCAAGCGCAAGCGGAGATGCTTCCCGCAGGGAAAAATACAAAAGGGCGAAAACGGTGCTGTTTTCGCCCTTAAAGTTTTTTAACGTTATTTTCTATCGATTCGTTATCTTCGTGTAGACAGAGTCCGCGAAGCGGACGGTTTCCATGGCGTCTTTGGCGTATTTGTCCGCGCCCATTTTTCGGGCAAGTTCTTCCGTTAAAACCGCGCCGCCGACTACCGTTTTGCACCACGGCGCAAGCCGTTTTATAAG
>JAEEHZ010000068.1 GCA_016281115.1 Clostridiaceae bacterium
AAAACGCTTTCCTCGGTGATCTCGTCAAAGACGAAATCGCAGGATAAAAGCATAGCCTCGTGATTGCCGAGGATAAGCTGAACATTAGCCTGTTCAAGCAGCCAAAGCAAAATGCTCACGCCGCCGTCACCGTTTCTGTCCACCACATCGCCGAGGATGTACAGGAAATCGTCATCGCCGAAATCGGCTTTTTTAAGGAGTGTTTTAAGTTTTTCAATCGGGTAACCGTGAAGGTCGGAAATTACGTAAATCATTTATTATTTATCTTTTCAATCATCTTTTTGAAATCATCAATAGCTGCGTTAATTTTCTTTTCAGCAGATAAATAATCTGTTATTTGTTCATCGTCTTTATATAATCCGATTGTGACGGTTTTTCCTGTTCCATACCTTTGTGGCTTTGTAAAGCCATATAATGCTGCGTTATTAATCCATTTTCCGTTATCATTTTCCCATACAAAGTGTTCCCTTACAGCCTTATCTATCTTGGAACCTTCTTGAGTGCTCGCTTTGTAGCATATATTTATTTTTTGCTCAACAAATTCACATTGTAAATAAAGCTCATATTTTGAGTTATTATAGTCAGAATATGTATCGTTATATATCCACATACCGTAGAATCCGCCTGATTGGTTCGGTACATAACCATAGTCATAATTCATTCCTCCGTAGGGGATAGATTTAGTATATTCAAAGAATGCGTTAATTTGAGTCCAATTCCATTCATTTATAGGCAGTGTTCTAAATCTGTTGATATCATTTTCTATTTCTTTGACATAGTTGTAATAATCAACGAAAATATCATTATCAATACAGTCAATATGCCTATCCAATATACTGCAAATAGTCTTTAGTCCAAAATACTTATAGTTATTCTCTTTAATTGTTCTTAGATCACTTTGAAAACCTATTTTGTAATAAACACCAACAACCGTATAATCGGGGAATTTTGTTTCAATACAATTGCGATACACTGATAATTGATCATCGTGTTCATGTGTATAAGTTTTGTCTTCAATTATTATTTTGTACTTATCATTAACCGTTAATAATACATCGACTCTGCAAAATTGTTTTTCAGGTGCTTTTGTTAGGAATATTTCTTTTTCGTTTTCCAATTCAGGGATAAATGATTTTAAAAAATCAATTGCACAGGCTTTTATGTTGTTATCTTTATCGATTCCTTTAATTGCATAAGAGAATAGCCAGCATAAAAAAGCATCTTGAGACAACTCTTTTGTAGCATATTCAAATATATTGGGTTTGTTGTTTATCATATATGACACCTCTTTTGTTTAATTATACACGACTCATCGCATACTGTCAATTTCGCATTCTTTCAATCTCTCCCTTCAACTGCCTTTATTATTGCACAGCCAATGCACCGTTTTTGGGTCATCTTCCCTTGTATAATATCGGTACAATCTAAAAAACGGAGGAAAAATCAATGAAAGAATTTGAAAAAGTCATAGGTTATAACGCAGTAAAGCAAGAGCTAATAAGAATAAGCGACGTGCTTAAAAACAATGAGGCTTACAAAAAACTTTGCGTTAACGCTCCTCGCGGATTACTTCTTCACGGTGAGCCGGGTGTCGGCAAAACACTTATGGCGAGCTGTGTAATTGATGCAAGCGGACGAAAAACTTTTATCTGCCGCAAGGACAAGCCAAACGGCGATTTTGTAAACGCAATTAAAAAGACATTTTCCGACGCGAAGGCAGCCGCTCCGTCAATAGTATTTCTCGATGATATGGATAAGTTCGCAAACGGAGACGAAACCCACACCGATGCGGAGGAATATGTTACCGTGCAATCGTGTATTGATGAAGTTAAGGATGCTGAGGTTTTTGTACTCGCAACCGCAAACAATCTCAATGTAGTTCCCAGTTCGCTTCTGCGCGCAGGACGGTTTGACCGAATAATTAAAATTTGCAATCCCGACGGCGAAGACGCAATAAAAATAATCAGTCACTACATAAGTAAAAAGAAATTTGTCGGTGACATTGACCCGACAACAATAGCAAGAATCATGGACGGACGTTCCTGCGCGGAGCTTGAAACCGTGATCAATGAAGCCGGATTATACGCAGGATATGAGCGCTCGGACAAGATCACAATGGAGCATTTTATGAGGGCTTGTCTTCACACGGTATTCAATGTTCCGAACGGTGTTTTAAATGGAAAAATGCCGGAGATCGATCTTTCAGATTATAAAAAACCAATGACAAAGGTCATATATCACGAGGCAGGTCACGCGACAATAGCGGAGGTGCTCAACCCGGGCACGGTAACGCTTGTTTCTGCATACAGACAATCGGGAGAAACGGGCGGTTTTACCGCTTTTTGCAAAAACCGCATAGGTAATTCATCGAATGAACTATGCTTAGAAAATAATTGCGATTTTCTTAATGAAATTGAGTCACAAGGGGAATATACATTTGATGATATCCACACGGAAATCTATGGTTCACTTGGAGGAATGGCGGCTTTGGAACAAAAATTCGGCATTGTCGACACAGGAACATCATCAGATCTTAAAAGAGCCTTCAGGTATTTAAGCGATCTTGTCACGGAAAACTGTATTTGCGGCTTTCAGTATCATTACAATGGTTCTGC
>JAEEHZ010000069.1 GCA_016281115.1 Clostridiaceae bacterium
ATTCCTCAACGCTTACTACGACACCAAGATCTATGAGAACGATCCGTTCGCAAAGCTCGACCAAACAGGTGTAGGCAAGCTTATGGAAATGGCTATCAAACTTGGTAAGCCCGTAAACTCCAAGCTTCACGTTGGTATTTGCGGCGAGCACGGCGGCGATCCTACATCTGTAGAGTTCTGCCACAGCATCGGTCTTGACTATGTATCCTGCTCACCGTTCAGAGTACCGATCGCACGCCTCGCAGCAGCCCAGGCAGCTATCAAGGACGGCAGGAAATAATTTCCACGCCCTTCAAGTTCGCTGAATTTACCATCACGAAAGAAGATGCACAGAAATATCTGTACACTGATTCCACTAAGCACAGAGTGCATAAGTGGAAGGACGTAAAAGTAGCGCTGTATATCTAAGATAAATTCCCCCTGTCGGGCGACCGGCAGGGGGAATATTAAAATACTTAGTAAATTGTTTCTGTGGTTGAATAATTGATAATTAAGATAGAGGGGTAATTATGCTATATAAACTTAATAAATTAGAAAACAAAGAAGAATACACTAAAGTTAAACGAGTAAGCCTTGCTTCTATGGGGTGGAAGGAAAAAGATTTAGAAAATTTGCTTTCCAATAACATACAAGACTTTATTTCCTCAAACGACTTAATGACTATATTTACCGAACGTCAAAGGCAAGAAGAGCCCGATATATTAGCTTTGGATAAAAATGGAGATTTGTACATATTCGAACTCAAACGCTGGAGCGGCAAGCAAGAAAACTTGCTTCAAGTGCTCAGATACGGACAATTATTTGGAAAAAGCAACTATGACGATTTAGTAGACGTTTATAGAAAGTATCAGAAAAATTCTGAAGCAGATCTAATATCAGACCATGCTAATTACTTTTTTGGTGGAAACGATAAACTGGAGCTTGAAAGATTTAATACAAAACAGCATTTTGTAATTGTTACAAATGGTATGGATCAAGAAACAGTTGAGTCAATTATTTATTGGAAAAGCACTGGATTGAGTATTGATGCTATTATTTACTGGGTTTTTGAGATCAACAGTGATTACTATATTGAATTCAATACATATTCCCAAATGGAGGATTATTTGGAATACGAAAATAACTGCTATGTTGTCAACACAAATGTTCGAAGCAGTTATAAATATACCGAAGATATGTTGCGTGAGGAAAAAGTTGCAGCATATTATCCCGGATGGAGGGAGAAAATCAAAAAGCTTCAGAAATATGACATAGTTTTTCTATATCAAAGTGGCAAAGGGATAATTGCTTACGGTAAAGCAGACGGCATATTGAAAAAAGCGGAATGTGATGGGCACAAAGATTATGAGTATAATATGCATTTAAACGATTTTGTTAAACTTGATCAGGCAATTCCTGCATCCAAAATGAAAACAATAGCGAATTGTGGGTTTAATTTTAGGCAAACTATGTTCTCTATATCAGAAGAAGTAAAAAATAAACTTATAAAGCATATATCCAAAATGCAAAATCAAAATAAATGATTTATCGATTGGTAACAAAAAAACAAATCGCACATTTTTCAAAATACCTCCTTTGCGGTACAATGAGATCGCAAAGGAGGTATTTGCTATGAAAGATAATTTGAAAGGCATAGGAATCTGGGGGCAAAGGCATTATCAGTATCTAAAAGAAAATCGCCCCACCACTATCAATGTTATGAGGATGAACGGGACGTTGAACTCTTATCTGCGAGAGATTGATGAGCAGGCGGATGAGATGTTTTTTCAGTTGGTGAAGCAACTTGCCGAACAAGAGGGTGTCACCGAGGAACTGAAACGCCGCGACCAAATGGCATGGGTCGGTGCAATGAACAACATCCGCGACCGGGTCAACGAAATCGTTTTTAACGAGGTGATTTTCGTATGACGGTGCTTGAAGATCTGTGGTATGGTAATATCATACCGTGGGAAATGTTTGTGAAAAATAATCCGCATCTGAAAAGCCTGCTTTCCCTTGCCGGTAGGAATTACGACAAATTGACTGCTGATCTCACAGATAAACAAGTGGAAATGCTTGAAAAGTATAAGGATATACTATGTGAAATGAATTCTTATACTGAGCAGGCGGCATTTAAATACGGTTTTGCTCTTGGGGTAAGGCTTATAATGGAGAGTGTGATTACAGAACTATGATTTTACATGATCACAGCAAAACTTAATACTGACTAAAGACCTTACAGGCGAAAATTCTATGAGTCCATTTTTATTCACTTGCTGTTGATACTTCCAATTATAAATGGTATAATAATTAAATGGCACTATAACTTAACAGTTTTTGATTGGGAGATAGGAAAATGTCTACAAAGTATATTGATGTAAAAGGCGCAAGGTCAAATAATTTGAAAAACATTGACGTAAAAATACCGCGCGAAAAGCTTGTTGTTTTAACGGGGCTTTCGGGGTCGGGCAAATCATCGTTGGCATTTGATACTATTTTTGCCGAGGGTCAGCGCAGATATATGGAAAGCCTTTCCTCATATTCGCGTATGTTTTTGGGCCAGATGGAAAAGCCCGATGTGGACAGCATCGAAGGCCTATCCCCTGCTATTTCGATAGACCAAAAAACAACCTCCCGCAATCCGCGCTCGACAGTTGGAACAATCACGGAGATATACGATTATTTCCGCTTGCTTTACGCGCGCGTGGGAATACCGCATTGTCCTGTTTGCGGCAGGGTAATATCAAAGCAAAGCATAGACCAAATAACCGACAAGGTCATGGCACTCGGCGAAGGAACAAAAATACAGATATTATCTCCCGTTGTTCGCTCACGAAAGGGCGAGCACCAAAAAGAATTCGATTCGGCACGCAAAAGCGGCTTTGTCAGAGTGAGAGTAGACGGCATAAACTATACTCTTGACGAAGAAATAAAGCTTGAGAAAAATATAAAGCACAATATAGAAATAGTTGTAGACAGAATTGTTATAAATGAATCTTCACGCTCAAGAATTGCCGATTCAGTTGAAACAGCTTCAAAAATGAGCGGCGGACTGTCTGTTGTGAGCGTATCGGGAGGCGAAGATATAGAGTTTTCCGAAAACCTTGCCTGCCCCGAACACGGTGTAAGCATGAGCGAGCTCACGGCGAGAATGTTTTCATTCAACAATCCTCACGGTGCCTGCAAAAAATGTACGGGCTTGGGCGTATTTGTTAAGGTCGACCCCAAGCTTATTATCCCCGACGGTAATATGTCGATAGCAAAAGGCGGAATAAAAGGCAGCGGCTGGGCGTGCGACGGAAGCACGATAGCTTCAATGTATTTTAAAGGTCTTGCAAAACATTACGGCTTTTCTCTTAATGCGCCTATAAAAGATTTACCAAAAGAAGCGCTCGATGTTATCCTGTACGGAACAAACGGTGAACGTATCACTTTTACGCGTGAAAAAGAATACGGCAAAGGAACGTATCAGACTCCTTTCGAGGGTATAATCAATAACCTTGAAAGGCGTTTCAGAGAAACCACGAGCAACTGGGTAAAAGAAGAAATACAAAGCTATATGTCTACCGTGAAATGCGATGAATGCAACGGGCGCAGACTTTGCCCCGAAAGCCTGGCTGTTACTGTGGGCGGACTTAACATAAGCGAGGTATGCGAAAAATCCATAGTGGATATATTAAGCTTTATGAATTCGCTGAAATTTTCGAAAACCGAAAGCATTATTGCAGCCCCGATAATAAAAGAGATAAATAACAGATTAAGCTTTCTGTTTAATGTGGGACTTAATTATCTTACGCTTGCCAGAGAATCTTCGACCTTGTCAGGCGGCGAAAGTCAGCGCATAAGGCTTGCAACACAGATAGGCTCGGCGCTGACAGGCGTGCTTTATATACTTGACGAACCAAGCATAGGCTTGCATCAGCGTGATAACGACAAACTTTTGGCAACTCTAAAAAATCTGAGAGATTTAGGCAATACTGTAATAGTTGTGGAACACGACGAGGACACAATGCGCGCCGCCGATTACATTGTTGATATAGGCCCCGGGGCAGGTATCCACGGCGGCGAATTAGTATGTTGCGGAACGGCTGAAGATATCATTAAATGTGAAAACTCCATAACGGGTAAGTATTTAAGCGGAAAAATAAAGATTCCCGTACCCGAAAATCACCGTGAGGGAAACGGGAGATATCTTGAAGTTTTGGGCGCAAGACAAAACAATTTAAAAAATATAAATGTAAAGATCCCCTTGGGAAAAATGGTGTACGTCACGGGCGTATCGGGTTCGGGAAAATCGTCGCTTGTAAACGAAATAATCTACAAAGAGCTTGCCTCTAAGCTTAACCGCGCAAAAACAACGCCGGGCGCTCACGATAAGATTTTAGGGCTTGAACACCTTGATAAGGTAATTGACATCAGCCAGAGTCCCATAGGAAGAACACCTCGCTCAAACCCTGCAACATATACAAGCGTGTTTAACGACATAAGAGAGCTTTTTGCTGCTACAAAAGAAGCGAAAATGCGCGGATACAGCGCAGGAAGATTTTCGTTTAACGTAAAAGGCGGACGCTGCGAGGCGTGTCAGGGCGATGGCATAAAGAAAATAGAAATGCACTTTTTGCCTGATATTTATGTTCCCTGCGAGGTTTGTCAGGGAAAGAGATACAACCGCGATACTCTTGAAATCAAATTCAACGGTAAGAATATTTATGATGTTCTCGAAATGACAGCTGACGAGGCTTGCGATTTCTTTTCGGCACAGCCGAAGATATCGGCAAAGCTTCAAACCCTTTGCGAGGTCGGGCTCAGCTATATAAAATTAGGACAATCCGCAACAACACTTTCGGGGGGTGAGGCACAGCGCGTTAAGCTTGCCACGGAGCTTGCCAAGCGCTCAACGGGAAGAACGCTGTATATTCTTGACGAGCCGACAACAGGTCTGCATATGGCTGATGTTCACCGTTTGATAGAGGTTTTGCAGCGCCTGGCAGACAACGGCAATACAGTTTTAATAATAGAGCATAACCTTGATATGATAAAAACCGCCGATTATATTATAGACCTGGGCCCCGAAGGCGGCGACGGAGGCGGCACGATAGTAGCCGAGGGGACTCCTCAACAGCTTGCAAAATGTAAGCGTTCCTATACGGGTCAATATTTAAAGAAAATGTTATAGAAAGGTTCTTCACAAAAAATTGCGATATAAATAGATTTGAGCAGTATTGTGTATATGACACAACAGACTTTCCGAGAACAAAGCGGGGGGATCTCGTCCACCCAGTGGGGGGCGCAGCGCCCCCGGGTGGTCGCGAAAGGGGTTTCCAAAGGGGGAAACAGCCGACGGGTTTCCCCCTTTGGTGTCCTTTGCCTACTTTCTCACATGGGAAAGTAGGTGCCTGCCCGGCATTAGGGCAAA
>JAEEHZ010000070.1 GCA_016281115.1 Clostridiaceae bacterium
CGAGCTTGCCGCAATAAAGCTTCTTAACAAGATAGATATGGCAAAATACATTAAGGCGCACAACGGCATTGTTGTAGACCCCGATTCTATATTTGACGTTCAGGTAAAGCGTTTACACGAGTATAAACGTCAGCTTATGAACGCAGTTCAGATCTTGTCTGTTTATTTGGCTCTTAAAGAGAACAAAAATATGGACTTTGTGCCCAAAACGTTTATTTTCGGCGCAAAAGCCGCACCGGGATATTATTTCGCGAAAGAGATAATCAGATTTATATTTACCCTGGCAGATATAATAAACAACGACCCCGATGTAAACGATAAGATCAAGGTAGTTTATCTTGAAGATTACAGAGTAACGGTAGCCGAAAAATTGATACCCGCATCTGAACTTTCAGAGCAGATCTCTTTGGCAGGAACAGAGGCTTCGGGTACAAGTAACATGAAGTTTATGATAAACGGTGCGCTTACACTTGGCACGCTTGACGGCGCAAATGTTGAGATACACCAGTGTGTGGGCGAGGACAATATGTTTTTGTTCGGTCTTACCACGCCGGAGGTAAACAATATTAAGAACAGCGGTTACTATCCGCAAATGTATTATAACAACAATCCCGTTATCAAAAAGGCTGTAGATTATATAAGAATGCTCGGTTTTGATAACATTGCAGATAATCTTGTAAGTGTAGACCCGTATATGGTCCTTGCCGATTTCTCCGACTATTCGCTTGCAAGACAAAGAGCTTCCGCAGTATATCTTGACAAGAACAAATGGAACAGAATGTCGCTTATTAACATTGCAAACGCTGGAATATTTGCGGCAGACCGCGCAATAAGAGACTACGCAAACGATATTTGGAATATGAAGCCGGTACAATAAAAAATCGTAAATAAAAAAATTGTCTTTTCCCCTTGCAATTTGCAGGGGGATATGATATAATGACCAAGTTATTACGGTTTCGACGAAAGAGGTGAAAACAATGAAAGAAAATATTCATCCTAAATATGAACAAACCAAAGTTACATGCGCTTGCGGTAATGTTATAGAAACAGGCTCTACAAAGAGCAATCTCCGTGTTGATATTTGCTCTAAGTGTCACCCTTTCTTTACCGGTAAGCAAAAGCTCGTTGATACCGGCGGACGTGTTGAGAGATTCAAGAAGCGTTACGGTATGCAGTAATTAATAGAGCGATTCATAAGCGGCACATTGTTTTGTGTGTCGCTTTTGTTTTGCAAAAAAATAACACGGGAGCGTGTTTATTATGAATGAATACATGACCGTATCGTTCTACGGAGAAAACTCTTTTGTTGAAAAACGTTCAAAATTTATCGGCTATGCAAAGCCTGTGCAAACAGAGCAAGAAGCCGTAGATTTCATAAATGAACTCAGGCAAAAGCACTGGGACGCAACACACAATGTTTACGCCTATGTTTTGCGTGAGGGCAATACAGCCAGATACAGCGACGACGGCGAACCGCAGGGTACGGCAGGCATACCCGTTTTGGATGTTATTAAAAAATCGGGCATCTGCGATGTGGTGGTTGTGGTAACAAGATATTTCGGCGGAGTTTTGCTCGGCACGGGAGGACTTGTTCGCGCATATTCAAACGGCGCAAAAATTGCAATAGAAGCGGCTAAGCCTGTTGCCATGCGGGAATGTTCCGTTTGTAAGATCAAGTGTTCTTATACAGCTTACGGAAAAATATCTTCGCTTATCGTCTCAGACGGCGGCAAGACCGACGATACCGTTTTTGCGGACAATGTTGAGATCCTTTTTCATATACCGACAGATTCTCAATCGCTGTTTAATAAGCATTTGACCGATCTTACGGCGGGCAGCGTTATTGCGGAAACAATTGACAAAAGGTACTTTATGTGCCAATAAGGTGAAAAATTGAAAAAATGATAAAATAAAAAAGGTTTTTACAAAATTGTTGCGTATAAAAAATTGTAAGGAAATTTGCCGAAAGAAGGTGCCGGATTGGAATACAACAATATAAGAGAGCGAAGCGAGCATATAGAGCAAGAAATTCTAATGCCCTATGCGGCATTTTCGGCAAAAACAAAGGGCAGGCTTTTTCCTGAAGAAAAGTGTGAGATACGCACCGAATATCAGCGCGACCGCGACCGTATCATACACTGTAAATCTTTCAGAAGGCTCAAACACAAAACGCAGGTTTTTATGTCTCCCGAAGGCGATCACTACCGCACAAGGCTTACTCACACATTAGAGGTCTCTCAAATAGCACGCACTATCGCAAAAGCGCTTTTGCTTAATGAGGATCTTACCGAGGCAATTGCCTTGGCGCACGATCTGGGACATACCCCGTTCGGACATTCGGGCGAGCATGTACTCAACGACTTATCAAAACACGGATTTAAACACTACGAGCAAAGTGTAAGAGTAGTTGACAAAATTGAAAAGAACGGAAAAGGTCTTAACCTTACTTATGAGGTACGCGACGGCATACTTAATCACACAAAAGGCAAACAGCCCGAAACACTGGAAGGGCAAATTGTAAGAATATCCGACAGGATAGCATATATCAACCACGACATAGACGACGCGATAAGAGCCAATGTGCTGAAAAACGAAGATATCCCAAAGTATATAAGAGATGTTGTAGGCAACACTACAAGCAGCCGTATAAACAGCTTTGTTACGTCGCTTATACTAAACTCTAAAGACGGAGAGCTTAATATGGCTCCTGATATTCAAGCGGTTTTTGATGAGCTTCACGAATTTATGTACGCTAATGTTTATGTAAGCCCTTACGCGAAGTCTGAGGAGAAAAAGATCCCCGATCTCATAGGACGATTATTCAAATATTTCCTTGACAACCCTCAAAAAATGCCGCAGGAATATATAAATATAGCGCAAAACGAAGATGCGGACCGCGCCGTGTGCGACTATATAGCAGGTATGACGGATCACTACGCTGTTGAGCTGTATGAGGATATTTATATACCGAAAAGCTGGCGTATAAAATAAACAACAGGAGGCGAAATAGATGGCATTACCGGAAAGCTTTTTGCAGGATCTGAGACTCAGAAATCCTATTTCGGATGTTGTTTCGTCTTATGTTAATTTAAAACGTGCAGGCAGAAATATGGTCGGGCTGTGTCCGTTCCATAACGAAAAAACGCCTTCTTTTACCGTTTATACCGCCACCGACTCATTTTATTGCTTCGGCTGCGGCTGCGGCGGAGAGGTAATAACATTTATAAGAAAAATTGAAAATTTAGATTATATAGACGCCGTAAAATTCTTGGCTCAGCGCTGCGGTATGCAGATGCCCGAGTTTGCGGTTGACGATTCTTTGGGGAAGTTGAGAATAAGGATCTTTGAGGCGAACCGTGCGGCGGCAAAATTCTTTAATAATTATCTTTATTCGCCGGGCGGAAAAAAAGGTCTTGATTATCTTAAAAACCGCGGTCTGAGTGATTCTACCATAAAACATTTCGGCTTGGGCTTTGCACCCGAGAATACATATGAGCTTAATAAATATCTAATTAATTGCGGATTTACCGAGTTTGAGCTTGAGCAGGCAAACCTGGCTTTTAAATCGAGCAGAACGAACAGGCTTGTGGACAGATTTATAGACAGAGTTATTTACCCGATGATCGACCTGAGAGGCAATGTTATCGCCTTTGCGGGCAGAACGCTCAACAAAACCGATAAAGCCAAATATATAAACACTTCCGATACTCCCGTTTTCAAAAAAAGCGAGAATTTATTTGCGCTCAACTACGCAAAAAACACAAAAGAAAAACAAATAATACTGGTTGAGGGCTATATGGATGTTATATCGCTCCACCAGGCGGGAATAGAAAACACTGTCGCCTGTATGGGAACTTCTCTTACGAAAGAACACGCACAACTGTTGAGCAGATATTGCGAAGAAGTGGTTTTGTGTTTTGATTCCGATAATGCGGGAAGCAAAGCTACACAACGCTCAATAGAAATACTCAGGCAGGCAAATATTCCTATAAGAATTATACGCATACCGGGCAACAAAGAC
The DNA here is from genome assembly GCA_016281115.1 of Clostridiaceae bacterium. Classification (GTDB taxonomy): domain Bacteria; phylum Bacillota; class Clostridia; order Oscillospirales; family Acutalibacteraceae; genus JAEEHZ01. The sequence continues at coordinate 4,022 of JAEEHZ010000070.1, forward strand.
CCCGACGAGTTTTTGAATGCCGATAAAGCAACGGGCGCCGAAAAGTTTAAGGCGCTTATAGAAAAAAGCAGAAACGATATAGAATATAAACTTTCGCTGTTAAGGCAAGGCGTAGATCTATCAGAGCCGAGCGCAAAGGTAAGCTTTTTGACCGAGGCGGCAAAGATAATTGCAGGCATAGATAATTCTGTTGAAGCCGATGTTTATTGCGGTAAGCTTTGTAAAGAGCTTGAGGTGGAAAAAGCCTCTATGCTCCAGCTTGTAAATAAATACAGAAGCAGATACAGATCAGACGCCAAAAGAAAGCAGTTAAGATTTATACAAACCGAAGATACCCGTCCCGATTCACTTAATCCCGACAGAAATAAGCGATTAAAGGCGGCAAAAGCGGAAGAATCACTTATAACTTATATCTTTGGCAATCCCGATAAAATAGGTGAGATATCAAAGAGAATTTCTTCCGATGATTTTGTTACGGAATTTAACGGCAGGATCTTTGCATGTATATCTGAAAAGCTTTTGAGCGGCGGCACGCTCTCGCTTACCGACATCGCAGGAAAGTTTTCGGTAGAAGAAAACAGTCGTATCGCGTTTATGGCAAACAGGCTTCCGGGAGATCTTGCTTCGGCAAACGAGTGTGTAGATATTATACTGTCGGAAAAGAAGAAACAGAGTTTAAGTTCCACCCCAAATGCGGGCGATGATGATATTTTAAATTATATTAACAGCATAAAAAAGGGAAAACAGTAAGGAAAGGCTGAAAAAAATGGGAATTCAAGCACAGGACAAAAAAACAATTATTAAAGAACTTACAGAGCAGGCAAAAGCCAAGGGAAGCCTGAGCACACAGGAAATACTTGACGCTATGGGCGAGGTCGACTTTGAGCCCGAACTGCTTGAAAAGTTTTATGATAATCTCGAATCTATGGGAATAGAGATCATAGAGAATTTTGACGACCTGCAAATAGACAACATAGATCTTGGCATAACATCGGGTACTGCCGATATTATGGAAGAGGAATCTACCGTAGAAAACGTTAATATTGATGACCCCGTAAAAATATATTTAAAAGAAATAGGCAGAGTGCCGCTTTTGTCTCCTGAAGAAGAAATCAAGCTTGCAATGGGTATAAATAACGGCGACCCCGTTGCCAAAAAGCGCTTGAGCGAGGCAAACTTAAGACTTGTCGTAAGTATAGCAAAGCGTTATTTAGGCAGAGGTATGCAGTTCCTTGATCTGATACAGGAGGGAAATCTCGGACTTATTAAAGCCGTTGAAAAATTTGACTATACAAAGGGCTTTAAGTTTTCAACATACGCAACATGGTGGATAAGACAAGCCATTACCCGTGCTATTGCCGACCAGGCAAGGACAATAAGAATTCCCGTTCATATGGTAGAGACCATAAACAAGGTAAAGAAAGTATCAAACCAGCTTTTGCACGAAAACGGCAAAGAGCCTTCTCCCGAGGAGATCGCCGAGAGTATCGGTATGACCCCCGATAAGGTGAGAGAAATAATGCGCATTGCACAGGAGCCTGTTTCGCTTGAAACGCCTATCGGCGAAGAAGAGGACAGCCATTTGGGCGACTTTATTCCCGATGACGATGCTCCCGCACCCGCAGACGCCGCATCACAGACGATGCTTAAGGAACAGCTTAATGAAGTGCTTTCCACTCTTACCCCAAGAGAAGAAAAGGTGCTTAGACTCAGATTCGGTCTTGTTGACGGTCACCCACGCACACTTGAAGATGTTGGCAAAGAGTTCAACGTAACACGTGAGCGTATCAGACAAATAGAAGCAAAAGCTTTAAGAAAGCTTCGTCACCCCAGCAGAAGCAAAAAGCTGAGAGATTTTATGGAATAATTGCGGTGATCATATGTATAAAATAGCAAGCTTTGAAAAAGTGTCGGAAAACGAGTATTACGGCGCTTTTGATATGAATGTTGATCATCCTGCCGATTACGGCGAGATAAAACTTCCGCAAAGAGCAACAAAAGGCTCCGCAGGGTATGACTTTTATTCAACCGTTGATTTTTCGCTTTTGCCGGGTGAAACAATTAAGATTCCCACGGGAATTAGGGCAAAAATTGACGAAGGCTGGGTGCTTATGCTGTATCCGCGCAGCGGCTTGGGGTTTAAATACCGTTTGCAGCTAAACAACACCGTAGGAATAATCGACAGCGACTATTACTATTCGGATAATCAAGGTCATATATATATTAAAATAACAAATTGCACAAACGAAAACAAAGTATTGAACATAAAAAAAGGTGAAGCGTTCGCGCAGGGAGTTTTTACCCCGTTTGGAGTAACAAAGGACGACTATGTAAGTACACAGCGCAACGGAGGCTTCGGAAGCACCGACAATAAATAATAAGAGAGAGGAAATAACATATGAAATGTCCCTTTTGCGGATATCCCGAAAGCAAGGTGTGTGACTCGCGCCCTGTTGAGGAAAATGAAAAGATAAGACGCAGACGTGAGTGCTTAAACTGCGCCAAAAGATTTACAACTTACGAGGCGATAGAAAGCCTGCCTATTATGGTTGTTAAGCGTGATAACTCAAGAGAACCGTTCGACAAGCAAAAGCTTATAAGAGGTCTTATAAGAGCCTGCGAAAAAAGACCCGTTTCTTATGAAGAAATTGAAAAGCTCGCGACAGATATAGAAGTGAGCATTTCCAATTCATTAGAAAGAGAAGTATCCTCTAAGCAGATAGGCGAATACGCTATGGAGGGCCTGCGCGATATAGACGAGGTGGCTTATGTAAGATTTGCTTCTGTTTACAGACAGTTTAAGGATATAAGCACCTTTATGGAAGAGATCAATAAACTAACGAGCGAAAAAACTCAAAACAGTTGACATGGCACTTATTAAATGGTAAACTGAACGCGTGAGTAGCAATTATTTATGTGGTGATTAATATGAAGAAAAGTATTTACTCGAAACCACAATTGAATATAGAGAATTGTTGTTGCAGAGATGCAATAACAGCATCCGAGGGCAGAGACAGAAACTACGATCATTTTGATAATCGGGTGACTGTATCGGGCGGAGGCTTTCGTATAGAGGGCGACAGCCTTATTCCGTCTTATTACGGATAATTCCGTAAAATGGGTTAAAGTGCAGAATGGAATATAATTCCTTTCTGCATTTTGTTTTGATGATAAGGGGAGAATAAAATGAACAAAGCTTTATATACAACTGTAGCTGTCTTTATTGCCGTGTTGTGCATTATAAATCCAATCAGTGCAGCGTCATTAAATTATGACATCGACTTCAAGCTTAACAGCGGCACCGTTTATATGGTCAACACCGATACTCAAACAGAAATATACAGCTATGATGCGGAAGTCAAGCGCTATCCCGCTTCTACGACAAAAATAATGACATATATAGTAACGGTTGATAACGTCTCGGATATAAAAAATACAAAAGTTGAGATAAAGGAAGAACTCTTACATAGCCTTGACGGAACGGAAAGCTCGGTTGCCGGATTGGAGGATTATGTAGGAAAATCGTTATCGGTTTATGACTTGCTTTGCTGCCTTATGGTAAAATCGGGAAATGACGCCGCAGTTGTGCTTGCCGATTTTGTGGGAAAAGGTAATCAAAGCACCTTTGTTGATATGATGAACCAAAAGGCTGATCAGCTTGGATGTTCGGGTACACATTTTGTCAATCCACATGGCTTGCATGACGAGGAGCAGTACACAACGGCAAAAGATCTGTATCTTATAACGGAATGCGCAATGAGTATGCCGTATTTTTCTGAGATATGCGCAATGTCGTCTTATTATTTGCCAGATTCGGATTATCCCTTGGTTGCAACAAATTTATTGGTTGACGAGGGCAGAGGCGGCGATTACTATTACCGTTGGGCAACAGGCATTAAAACAGGAACAACGGACGAGGCAGGATATTGCCTTGTGGCTTCTGCGGTGAAGGACGGTTATTCATACATTTGCATAGCCCTTGATTCGCCCTGCGTTGACAGCGACGGAGACTGGATAGAAGAAAACGGCGCAATGGAAGACTGCATAAATATGTTTGATTGGGCATTTGATAATTTTGAGATAAAAACCATAGTGGACAAAGAAACGCCTGTTTGCAGTGTTAATTTGGAGTCGGCGTGGAACAAAGATACCCTTCTTCTTGTACCGGAAAATAACTATTCGGCGATATTGCCATATGATGTAGAGGTTTCTGCCGTAACGGTAACGCCCGATGTTCCGAAAAGTGTTGAAGCTCCCGTGAAAAAGGGCGATATAATCGGTACGGCGCAAATAGTTTACAACGATGAAATTCTTGCAACTATCAAACTTGCGGCGTCCGAATCCGTAGACCGCAGCGAAGTGGTCAAGGTTACAAACACCGTAAAAACTGCGGCGCTTTCCAATTGGGTGGTTATTCCCATTGCATTATTAGCCGTGCTGTTTGTTTTGTATATAATATTGGCAACTATCCTCAAAAAAAGGATGGACAGCCAAAAGAAAATGCAGAATAAATAATTTTGGACAATAAAAATCGGCTCTCACACCTGCTTTGGTATGAGAGCCGTTATTATTTGTTATGAATATTGTTTTTAGCTTTAAACAAGCTTATCTTCGGGTCTGCCGCTTCTGCCGGGCTTAAGTACTACTTCACCCTTGCTTATGGCTTTAACGGGACAAACAAGTGCGCACAAATGACATCCAACGCATCTTTCTTTGTCACAATAGGGCTTACGCTCGTCATAATCCCACTGCATAGCCTGGTGGGCGCCGTCAAAGCAAGAAATATAGCATCTGCCGCAGCCAATGCACTTATCTCTGTCTATTTCGGGATAAACCTTGTAATCGCGGTCGAGCTTCTCGGGCGGAATAAGGTTGCCGTTTGCAAGACCTACCAAATCGCTGAGTTTATCAACACCTTGTTCTTCCATATAGTGCATTAAACCGTTCTTTAAGTCTTCTACAATTCTGTAACCGTATTGCATAATGCCTGTTGTTACCTGAAGTGTAGACGCACCAACAAGAATAAACTCTGCGGCGTCACGCCATGTTTCTATGCCGCCGATGCCTGAGATAGCCAGATCATGCAGACCGTCTGCCGAGCGGAGCTGTTGAATGAATCTTAAAGCAACAGGCTTAACAGCTTTGCCTGAGTAACCCGAAATTGAAGATTTGCCGTTTACGATCGGTAAACCCACTTTTCTGTCAAGATCAATGTTACAAATGGATTTTATTGTATTGATAGCCGAAATACCGTCTGCGCCGCCCTCTAAGCAAGCTTTTGCTATCGGTACCATATCTGTGATGTTAGGAGTCATTTTTGCTATAACGGGAATGTTTGTGCCTTTCTTTACGGCAATACAGTCGCGTTTGCAAAGCTCTGCGTTAGAGCCTACATCCGAACCCATCGTATGAGACGTCATCTGTGGGCAGGAAAGGTTCATTTCTATCATATCCGCGCCTGCTTCGGTAACAAGGCGTGCAAGTTCTTCCCAGTCTTCATCGTTTTCGCCCATTATGGAAGCGATAAGAACTTTGTTCGGAAATTCTGTTTTAAGACGCTTGATGTCGATAAGGTTTTGCTCCAAAGTCCACTCTGAAAGCTGTTCCATATTCTTAAAGCCTACGAACGGAGTGCCTTCTTTTGTAAGAGCGTCAAAACGGGGAGATACTTCGTCGATCTTAAAGTGTGTTGGGGGGATCGTTTTGAATACTATGCCGCCCCAGCCTGTTTCAAAGGCTTTTTTGCACATTTCATAATTGTTGCCTACCGGTGAGGATGATAAGCAGAACGGGTTTTCAAAATGAACACCCAAAAAATCAATTGATAAATCTTTTTTGATCATTACTTTTTACCTCCTAAGCAATTATGAATCTCAAGTGCGGCTTCTTTTCCTTTTCTTACCGCCCATACAACGGTCTTGTCGCCGCGGGCAATGTCGCCTGCAACGAATACTTTGTTGTCGCCTGTGTTGTAGCCGTCAAATTCAACCTCGTTCCTGACCATTTTAATTCCCAGTGTGTCGTCGGCTGTTCTTTGACCTACTGCAAGTATTATCTTGTCTACCGTAAGTTTGAGCTCGCCGGGTATGCGGCGGTGCTTAAATGTAACGGTATTACCCTCAACCTTTTCGGGTACATAGCCGTCTATAATGGAAACGCCGAGTGCCTGCGCGCCTTCAAGCTCTTTTTTGGAAGCGAGGAATTCACAGAATTCTTCGTATACAACGTCGGTAACGTTTTTAACACCCAAAAGCTTAAGCGTTGTAACAACGTCCATTGCAACGTCGCCGCCGCCGATAACGAGAATGTTATCGGGCAGTTCTACCTCGCCGTGAGCTTCTTTTGCTCTCGCAAGGAATGAAACGGCAGTCTCGGTGATCTCACTGCCCTCGAACATCGGGAGCATTTTTGCCTCGCTTGCGCCTATCGCAACGAGAACTGCGTTGTACTTCGCTTTCAGCTCGTCCATGGTGATGTCCTTGCCGACTTCGGTGCCGAGCTTGATGCATGCGCCGAGCTTTTCTATTCTCTTAACTTCAAAATCAACAATGTGATCCGGCAGACGATATTCGGGAATACCGTATCTGAGATAACCGCCGGCCTTTGCGCTCTTTTCGTAAATATCAACTGCATAACCCATGGAAAGCAGAGTTGCCGCTGCCTGTAAGCCGGAAGGACCGCTGCCTATTATTGCCACGGACATGCCGTTTGCTTCGCCCTTTTCAAGTATGTCCATGCCTGCCTGTTGCTCAAAGTCTGTTACGAATCTTTGAATGCCGCCTATGTTGATGGGCTTGTCTATGCCGCTTCTGGAGCAACCGAGCTGGCAGTATCTCTCTGTGGGGCAAACTCTTGCGCAAACAGAGCCGAGAGCGTTGTTTTCTCTTACTGTTTCTGCAGCGCCCTTAAAGTTTAAAAATCTGACGCTGCGTATAAATTTTGCGGGATCTGTGCCTGCGGGGCAGGCTTTTGAGCAAGGAGCGTCAAGGCAGAGCAGACAGCGCTGAGCCTCTTCCATAACGGTTATTGCGTTATAGGCTTGCTCAATTTCGTTATTATAGTTCTTTGACATTTCGTTTCTCCTTTCGATTAGTAAAATTGAAACACCTTTATTATTCTATATGAAATCGTCCGATTTTTCAAGCTTTTTAATAAAAAAGTTCACGAAATTTGTAAATTTTCGGTATTATTTTAATATTATTCGTATTATCAACGGCAAATTAAAATTTACTTGTGCCTTTTATTGACATTGATACGAACAAATACTATAATATACAAGGTTTTTTCGGCAAAACACGAAAAATAAATAATTAAGATCAGGTGGTATAAATTATGAAAACAAGATTATTGGCAATTATTGCCTGTATGGCAATATTATTTGCGTTTGCGTCCTGCGGGGAAGACAAGCCGGAAAACGCAACATCATCGGATGAAGTATCGGAGGCAGTAGCTTCCGTAGCGGAGTCTCAGCTGTCTGAAGATGTTAGCGGCGAGGAAAGCGGCGCACAGGGCGAGGCTGTAACAGCGGAATTCTTTGATGACGCGGTATTTATAGGCGACAGCGTTACATTAAAGCTCAGCTATTATGCCGACAAAATAAGAGAGAACATTGGTCTGGAGTGCTTGGGCGGCGCAACGTTTTTGTGCAGCGGAAGTCTCGGATACGCAAATGCTCAGTGGGACATAAACGAGGAGAATAATGTGCATCCTACATATCAGGGTACCAAATATCTTGTTCAGGACGGTGTAAAGGCTATCGGCGCCAAGAAGGCGTTTATTATGCTTGGCATGAATGATTTTGCGCTGTACGGCATTGATGAAACGATCGAAAACGCAAAGTCGCTTATTAACAAGATAATTGCGGAAAGCCCCGATATCAAGATATATGTTCAGTCTGTAACGCCTATACTTGCTTCGGCACAGTTTGACGGCTTTACAAACGACAACGTTGTAGC
>JAEEHZ010000006.1 GCA_016281115.1 Clostridiaceae bacterium
ATTAGTACGGTCTCTAATCCTTATAAAAAATCGGTAAAGTGGTGGCAGGTTTTACTTATTGTTTTAGGTTCAATACTTGGAGTGTTTGTATTGATGATCATCATTTCCATCATCGCATATTCCACCAGCGGAAACACACTTCCTGCAAACGCGCCTGTTCAAACTGTCAGTGCGTCTGAAAGTGTAGTTTCTAAAATTGAAAGTGATAATGCAGTATCCGTAATAAGCAGCGAGGACGATTTAATTATCACATCTGAGTCTGAATCCAAGTCTGAGTCTGAGTCTGAATCTGAAAATAGTACGGAAGATCCTGCAGCCGATAGTTCTTTACTGTCCGCAATTGAAGATACGAAGCCTGATGGTATAATCGGGAACTATATTGTTAAAATCAAATCATCGAAAATCGTTAAACAATTTGACGACGATATTTTGGTTGTGACTTATGAATTTACAAACAATTCAAATGACTCCGAGGCGTTTGACTATTCAATAGAAGATAAGCTTTTTCAGAATGGCGTAGAATTAGGAACAGTATATACGAGCTTCGGGATAGAAGATGAATATGACTTTGAAAACAGCTCAAAGGAGATCAAACCGGGAATTACACTTGAAGTCCAACAAGCATATAAGCTTAATGACTTAACTTCGGAAGTGGAAGTAGAATTGTCACAATGGTTAAGCTTTAGCAATAAAAAAATAGTCTACACTATTGACTTGGAAAACTTAACGAATTGACAAATAGAATTAATTCCGAATTAATATTTTGATAATTTGTCATTGCACAAATCGCAGAAATAAAGACAGTCCGTTTCTTCGGGCTGTCTTTTTTGCGGCGGTAACAAATCACAGATTTTCATGTTTGTCAAGTACCCTTTCGCAGAAATACGAACAATTTATGCCAAAAAACGCACAATTTATGCCACGCTATTGAAAAGCATCGTGTTTTAGTGTACCATAACAGTGGGGGGATAAGTGTAGGCTGTCCTGAAATTATGCGAATAATGAGAGGAGAATTATTATGAAAAGGGTACTATCCATAATCATATCTGCGATGATTGTTATTACTGCGTTGCCCGGAGCTGCAATTACCGCTTTTGCACAGACGGTGAGCATTAATACAATGTCCGGCGACACTGCGGCAAACAGCGGCACCTGCGGCGAAGGCTTAACATGGACGCTCGATAATGACGGCACTCTCACCATAAGCGGAACGGGCGATATGAAGGAAAACGCAAAGTATTCGGATTCACCGTTTTACAACAATAAGAATATACTGCGTGTTGTTATCGAAAAAGGCGTAACAAGTATAAGTAATTATGCTTTTCGTGCGTGCTACAATATAACCGGCATTGAGATTTCCGAAACCGTAACACGTATAAACGAAGGGGCTTTTTACGGATGCAGCAAGCTTACAGATATCGTCATCCCCGAAAGCGTATCATTTGTGGATAAAAAAGCTTTCTATAATTGCTCAAAATTAACGAGCGTAAAATTTTCAAGTCATATGAAAGCTATTTCCGATTACACTTTTTACGGATGCGCAAAGCTGGCTGAAATACTGATACCGTCAGCCGTAACCAACATAGGCAGGGGAGCATTTGAAGGCTGCAGCAGTTTAACAAACGTTAATATTCCCGAAAGCGTAACACTCATAGACAAATACGCTTTCTATAACTGCACAAAACTAAAGGACGTAAATATTTCAGGAGCCATAGAGATTATTTCGGATAGTGCTTTTCGGGAATGTATCGGATTAGAGAGCATAAATATTCCAAACAGTGTAACTGCCATAGGCGGTTATGCCTTTCAAAATTGCAGCAACTTAACAAGCATAGAGCTTCCCGATGGCTTGACCGGCATAGGAGATAAAGCTTTTGAAGGCTGCCGCAAGCTTGCGGAGGTAGTTAATCATTCTTCGCTGAGCATTGAGAAAGGCGCTGAGACTTACGGCTTTGTTGCATATTATGCTTTGACGGTACAAGGCGGAAGCGGAAGCATTATCAACGAAATAAACGGGTATCTTTTTATCACCGATGAAAACGAAAAAACATATCTGATCTCATATATCGGTGAAGATAATGTGCTTAAACTGCCCGATAATTACAACGAAAAAGGATACGAGATATCCCGATGTGCGTTTTACGATTATGACGATATTGTATGCGTTGCAATTCCCGAAGGCGTAACCGCTATCGGTGAAAAAGCTTTTTATAGCTGTGATAACTTAACAACAGTTGTCGTAGGGAGAAATGTAACTACCGTTGACAACGATGCTTTCAAGTATTGCAGCAAGCTCATTAAGGTAATAAACTTTTCATCTCTAAAGCTTTATAAAAGCACCGGCTACGGGTATATAGCAGAGTATTCGGAGCTGATCATTGACGGTAACGCGACAAATATTGATATCACGGACGATTATATGTTTACTACCGATGACAGCGAAAACGTTTCATTGATTGGCTATATTGGCAACAGTGAGAAATTATGGCTGCCCGAAAAGCACAATGGAAAAGAATATGCGATAAACCGGTATGCGTTTTACAACTATTCTCATATTTCTGATATATCACTCACGGAGGGTATAACGGCAATAGGAGCCGATGCTTTTACGGATTGCACGGGATTGACAGGTATAAAGATACCGAGCAGTGTTGCTTCGGTGGGCGCGGACGCGTTTAACAGATGCAGTAATCTTAAAAGGGTAGATATTATTGATCTTTCCGCATGGAGCAAAACCGATTTTGCAAACACATACGCAAATCCACTATATTATGCGCACCATTTATATTTAAACAGCGAAGAAATAATTGATCTCACAATTCCCGATGACGTCCAAAGCATAGGTAACGGCGTCTTCAGTTATTGCAGCGCAATAAATAGTGTGACGATACCGGAGGGAGTAACAAACATAGGCAACCGTGCCTTTAAGGGCTGCAGCAGCATAACGGATATAGTAATACCAAACGGCGTTACCCGTATAGGCAGCGATGCATTTGACGGATGCAGCAGTTTAAAAAGCGTGTTCATTCCCAAAAGCGTGACGGATATAGGCGGAAGCGCTTTTGGAGG
>JAEEHZ010000071.1 GCA_016281115.1 Clostridiaceae bacterium
AGAGATAATTTCCGACAGCGTAACCTACGGAGATATGACATATACCCGTTCCTCCTCCGTAATATCCTGCAAGGATAAAGAAGTGAGGCTCAATTATAAAGAAGCGCAGATAATGAATCTGCTTATATCCCGTCCTTCGGTAATACTTTCAAAAGATGAAATAATCATAAAGGTTTGGGGATATGACTCAGAGGCTACCGATACCAATGTTGAAGCGTATATATCCTTCCTGAGAAAAAAAATCGCGTTTATCGGTTCAAATGTGTCAATAGTATCAATAAAAAAGCAGGGATACAGGCTGGAGGGATAATAATGCTCGACAAACTGCGTAAAAAAATTGTCTATATAAATGTTCTTCTCGTAAGTCTTGTATTGATAGGCACCTTTTCGGTAATATGCTTCAACTCATATAATTCCTCGAAAGATGAATTTTTGCTAAGCTTAAAAATGGAAAACAAAGCAGATTTATTCAATCAAGGCTCAGCTATTGAAGAAATACCCGAAATTATAGGCGGAACAAAAAATCACCGGCAAGACGACAAACCGAGATATACGGTATCTTATGTGCGGCTTATTGTCAGCAACGGTATTGTAATCTCCACCAGTGAGAACAACGCCACAATTGACAATGACTTATTAAACAAGAGTCTTAAACAGATATTAAACAGCGAAAACGAAAGTGATGTAATATTCTCTTTGGGAGTAGCATACGCAAAAAAGAGCTTTTCGGACGGTACTATGTCAATAGTTTTGGCTGACAGCCAAATGCTTTCGGATATCCTTTTCCGGACAATACTTACCTGCGTGTTCCTCTACATTGCCGCGCTTGCCGTAATAATTATGATAAGTATATGGCTTTCCAGCATTGCTGTAAAACCGGTAGAAACAGCCTGGAAACAGCAAAAGCAGTTTATATCCGACGCATCTCACGAGCTTAAAACTCCGCTTACCGTAATACTTGCAAATAACAATATTCTAAACTCACACAAAGAAGAAACAATAGATTCTCAAATAAGATGGATAGAAAGCACGCGCGATGAAGCGGAGCATATGAAGGGTCTTATTGACCGAATGTTGACTCTCGCCAAATCTGATGAAGAAAAATATGTACCGAATATTACACAATTCAGCTTATCGGAGCTTGCGCAGGGCAACGCTTTATACTTTGAATCGGCTGCTTATGAAAAAGGCATTTCATTAGTTACCAACTGTTACGATGATATATTTGTAAATTCCGACAAAGAAATGGTATCAAGAATAATAAATATTCTTTTGGATAACGCCGTAAAATACGGATTTCAAGGCACAGACTTAACCATTTCGGTATCAGGCGGCTCTTGCCCCGAATTGCTTGTTACAAACATTTGTGAAAGCATTTCGGATGACGATATAAAGCACTTATTTGACAGATTTTACCGAACAGACAAAGCCCGCGGAAAAAACGGGTACGGCTTGGGTCTTTCGATAGCCAAAGCACATGCCGAAGCCTTAAAATTAGGCTTAGACGTAAATTGTCAGGGGAATAAGATCACATTCACACTAAAATTCAAAAGATAATAAAAATGATATAATCCTTACCTCTTCACCTATTGGCAAAGACAGGATTATATCATTTTTTGTATACTTGGGTTGTGTTATTCTTCCATTTGCTTGCCTAAAAACTCGGCAGCGCTTTGTACAAGCTTAGTTTCTGCTTCGGTAGGTGTTATCACCTTATCCTCAGAGAGCATAAGAACAGCTCCCGTTACATCTCCCGACGCTATTATGGGGAACAATACAAACAAATTGCTGTTTACGCCCTCTGCAGGGGAAACAAGATTTGTTTCGCCTGATTTTAAAACATAGCTTTTTCTGAAATTCATAAACTCCTCTACCGTAGGAGAAACTCTTCTTTCCAAATATTCTCTTTTTGGAACGCCTGCCACGGCTATAATGTGGTCTTTGTCACATATAGCTATCGGCATACCCGATACCTTATTAAGTACCTCGGCATACTGACCTGCAAAGGTTCCTATCTCTCCCACAGGGGAATATTTTTTAAATATAACCTCTCCGTTAGAGTCGGTGTATATTTCCAAGGGGTCGCCGCTATTGATAACATTGACAGTAAAGACCTTGTCCGCGTGATTTTTGGACTTAACGGTAATTTTTGAGATATCCTTACTGCCCGAATTAAAATTTACGGTATGTTCCTCCGACTTTATCGACAGCAGCGTGTCCACGTCGGATTTGAGTTTAACGTTCAAATGATCCTCGTACACCGTGATCCGATCGACGATCAGCCCGATATCGCGTTTATCGAGCTTTTCTTTTTTGAGGATGTCCTCAAAGACCTCGATGACCGTTTTCGCCTTGCGATTGGTCTCAATCATTGTGTTGCGCATGGAATTGAGGTCGCCGAACTGCTTTTCGAGCATTTCGATACTTTCAAGCAGTTCCTCTTCCATTTCATCATAGAGCGCGGCTTTTGTTTTCGTTCTTGAATCCGCGAGTCCCGCTTCTATAAGCATTTTTTCTTTATAGATGGCTTTGAGCTTTGCCCTTGCCTCGTTCAAACGGTTTTCAATATCACTGAGAGTTTGTCCGAGCTGTTCCTCACGCCGCGGCTGCTCGTCTATGGCTTTTTGTAGCTCGTCGATCATATTTTGGCAATTGTCTTTCAGCAGCGCGATAAAGGATTTGAGCAGCCCGTCCAGCACGTCCACCCGAATGTGGTGGGAGGTGCAGCCCTTGAGTCCTCGCTTGTGATAAGTACCGCAGGTGTACGCCGCCGCGAGGTCTGGGCGGGACATGGAGAACATAGGACTGCCGCAGTCTCCGCAGAACATAAAGCCGGAATAATCGGTGGCGTACTTCTTCTCGCCGCGATAGTGCGTTTTGGAACGCAGCTCCAACTGCTCCTGCGCGCAAGCGAAGGTCTTGATATCGACGATGGGATCGTGAGCATTTTCAATAACGATGTTTTCTTCATCATCAAGCCGTATGTCTTTGCCGTTTA
>JAEEHZ010000072.1 GCA_016281115.1 Clostridiaceae bacterium
ATATCGAGCACGCTTACAACGCTTACTACAGTAATGACCCCTGTTTCAGCGTTTTTATATAATTTGGTGGGCATTGTCCCGTTGCTTGTGCTTGACGCTGTGTCTTTCTTTATAGCTGCCTGCTTTGAAACAAGAATTAAAGCAAAAGAGGATTATACGCTTCTCAGAAAAGACGAAATTTACGGATTTAAGCGCTATAAGCGTGATTTTGTTGAAGGCCTTAAATATATCAAGACCGAGCGTGCGTTGGCTGCCGTAACTGCATATTTCTTTGTTAATTTCATTGCCCAGGCAGTATACGATATTCTTATGCTTCCTTACTTTAAAGGAACATATCCCGTAAACGGCGAATACATATTTATGCTTGTAACGGCATTTTGTATAGCCGGAAGGGCGATAGGCGGCGTTGTTCATTACAAAATAAAGATTAAACCAAGCATAAAATACGCCTTATCAATTGCAGTATATATAACGATCTGTGTTATAAACAGCTTTATACTGTTTACACCGATAATTGTAATGCAGATTTTGATATTTATTGTCGGATTTATAGGCGTTACATCATATAATATAAGAATATCTGCGACGCAAAGCTATGTGCCTGACGAAAAAAAGGCGCGTTTCAACGGTTTTTTCAGTATGACAACAACATGCGGAACGCTTATAGGAAACCTTTTAGGCGGCGCGATATCCGAATTTTTGCCTGTTAAGGCAGTAATTATAATTTTTATGTCGTTTAATCTTATTGTTGGGGTATTTTTGATAATGCTGCCAAATAAGAAATACGTTAAAGAGCTTTATAATAAAGCCCTGTGATAAAGGTAGGAGACGCTCCCTGATATCTAATTCCCGAAAATGAATATTTTCAGGAATTGAGGGGAGTGAAATATAACATAAAGGCTCATTTCATACATTAACGGTGATTTGTATGCATAAAAACAATTTAACGCAGTTACTTTTATTATTCAAAGAATACTGCAAGAATAATAAAAACAAAACCGACAAAGCAATAAGTCAGCATGTAAAAATCGTTAAAGAATTCTTTAAGTATTATGCTTCGCTTAATAATTCCGGCTCGGCTGATTCAATTAGTCTTGATGATATCGGCACTGATCATATCGGTTCTGTTAAGCCGTCAGACATTAATGCTTATATCAGTTTTTGCAAAAATGACTTATCTGACACAAACAATGAAATTGCGCGGAAGAGCCTGTGTTTAAAGGCATTTTTCGACTTTCTTATATATAGCGGGTATATTAAAAATAATCCTGTAAAACCTGTAAGCACTAAGCTTAAGGCGTCTTATAAAGCTGATACAACCGAAAAGCAACCGCACCCCTCTGCCGATGCGCATAATAACGAAGTTCCAATTCCCGAAAATGTTATTGAAGATTTTGATTATAAGGCTTTGCCGGTACCTGTACAGTCGTTTTTGGGCTATTGTACAAGCGTAAAGAATAAATCGCCGAAAACAGTCGAAGAATACAGGAAAGATCTGACCACCTTTTTCAGATTTTATAAGGTAAATAAAAACTTAGTCGGCTCTGATATCCCGTTTGAAAAAATAAGCATTTCAGACGTTGATCTGCGTTTGATTGAATCTGTTAAAATTACCGATTTACTGATATTTATGCAGTATTTGGCGCAGGAACGAAAAAACAACGCAGCCACAAGAGCCAGAAAAACATCTTGTCTGCGCAGCTTTTATAAATATCTTAACGAGTATAATTTTATAAGTGTAAATCCCACTGAAAATCTGCATATACCTAAAATTGATAAAAAATTACCTCATCATCTTACATTGGAGCAGTCTGTTGAGCTGCTCAAAAGCATAGACGGACCGAACAAAGAGCGAGATTACTGCATTTTAACGCTTTTTTTAAACTGCGGTATGCGTTTACAGGAACTTGTTGACATAAATTATAACGACATAAGAAATGACGGGACTATCATAATTAAAGGAAAAGGCAGCAAGGAACGCCTTGTTTATTTGAATGATGCCTGTATAAAAGCAATCAACGATTATATGGCGGTACGCCCCAAAGACGGTCTAAAAGGCGACAGCCGCTCTGCCCTATTCATAAGCAGAAACCATAACAGAATTAACGTAAGCACGGTGCAGAAACTCGTTTATAAGTATCTCAGTAACATAGGGTTATCGGCACAGGACGGTTTTTCGTGTCATAAGCTGCGCCACACAGCCGCAACACTTATGTACCAAACAGGAAATGTAGACGTAAGAGTTTTAAAGGAGCTTTTGGGACACGAAAACCTGTCTACAACTCAAATTTACACACACGTATCTGATAAACAGCTTAAAAACGCCTCTTTTTCCAACCCGCTTTCACAAATCAGCTCCGATTTTGACGATAATGATAAATCCGAGAATTAAAACACAAAAACAGCAAGCACAGAAGTTGAATTTTCAATTTCCGTGCTTGCATATTTTATAACCAAATTTTTATTGCTTAAAATGCTGTTATAAGCTTTGCAATGAATTTTTGTATCAATACAACATCCTGCATATTTTGTGCCTTGTCTAAGTTTACGTCTGCGTTTATGCACTGAATATCATTAAGCATTACAAGATTTGCAACGGCACGCTGAAGCTCAACAACATCAAGCATATTAACAAAGCCGTTTAAATCTACGTCGCCAAGCAGATAAGCAGGCTTATCACTGTCGGTATTGTTAAATCCCGATGTGTCTGTTTCTTTGCCGGTATCTGTATCGGATTGCAGGGTGTCGCTGCCGTTGTCTGTAGTTTTATCAGAGTCTTTTGTGTCAATATCGGACAGAATTATAACTTCGGTGTCAGTATCAATTATCGAATCGGTACCAAAGTCATCCAAGTCATCAAAGCTTACATAATTCTCGCTGCCGTCATAAACTTCATCTGTGTCTGTTTCGGGATCGGTATCGCAAAATCCTATTGCGCAGGTTGACGCGACAATCATAATCCCTAATACTACAGCGGTTATCGTTAAGTGCAAATGCTTTTTGCTGTTTTCCCTGCGTTTATTCATATTTCGACATCTCCACAATTTTATTAAGTCTATGGTTTACTCCGCTGCGGCTTATTTTCGGGTTAAGGCTCTCCCCTAACTCCCTGAGCGACATTTCGGGGTTTTCGTATCGCAGTATTGCAAGCTCTTTAAGCTCGTCGGATAAACTGTTGAATTTTCCCGAAGTTTTGAGCTTTTTTATGGCTTCTAACTGCACTGCGGCAGCTTTTGCCGTTTTGTTTGAGTTTGCTATCTCTGAATTGGTTATTCTTGTAGTACGGTTGATTATGTCTTTTTCTATGGTTTTTTGTATAAACACCATATTTGCCTTGGAAGCGCCCATAATTGCAAGTATTTCCGCAATCGCGTCTTTATCTTTGAAGTAAACTATATAATTCCCTTTGCGAATGAGTGTTCTGGGGATTATTTTTATGTCACTTATTTCTTCACTTACGGAGCTGATAAGATTACACAGATCGTTCACAACATTCTTATACGGAGATGAAAATTCAAGATGATATTCCCTTTCGGGATTGCTCACAGTCCCCGTACATAAAAATACGCCGCGTAAAAAGGCACATTTTGCCTCTGCGGAGTCTATCAAGGCTTTGTTTATACGCAAAGATATATCGTCGGGATTATGCATAACATAATCGAAAACTTTGCTCACATCATTTTTATACACCACAGACGAAGTATACAGCATTGCTCCTGATTTTTTGTTGGTAGAGGTGTACTTTACCTGGGCAATAATTTTGCAGCACCTGGCAAGCAGCAGACAAAATCTTCGGGCAGAATCCGCATTTTCGGTGGAAAATATAATATTGTCGTTTTTAAAGCTTTTGCAAAAGAGTAAAAAACCGTATAATTCAGCTCTTGCGGTATCTTCGTTATCCATGGATAATTCGCACAGCTCGGCTTTTATTTCTGCGGAAAATGACATTTTATCACACTCATTCTTTATTTATATCTCTGTGGTAAACGGTAGTGTTGGTATTCTTTGATTTAATACTGTTATATATCTTATCGGCGACGGCAACACTGCGGTGCTTTCCGCCTGTGCAGCCCACAGCGATAACCAAATGGCTTTTGCCCTCCGAAGCGTAAAGCGGCAAAGAAAAGTTAATATAATCCATTATTCTATTAAATAACGTAACAGATTCTTCATTACCGAACACATAATCAGCCACATCTTTGTCGTTGCCTGTTTTATGCTTTAAAGAGCTTACATAAAAGGGGTTCGGCATACATCTTACATCAAAAACCAAATGCGCTTCGGAAGGTATTCCGTATTTAAAGCCGAAAGACATACAGGTAATGCTCATACTGCCGAGTTCACCTGAGGAAAAGACTGAGGTTATACGTTCTTTGAGTTGTATTGCCGACATTTTTCCCGTATCAAAAACATAATCCGCTATTTGCTTTAATTCGTTTGTGAGCTCTATTTCCGCTTTTATCGCCTGCTCTATCGAGCCCGAGTATTTCTTGCTTAACGGATGCTTTCTTCTTGTTTGATTGAATCTGGAGGTAAGCACAGGGAGATCGGCGCATAGATACAGTATTTTATATGGTTTATTCTGCGCCCGCAGGGTCTTAAGAGCCGATAACAGATTGGAAAAGCCCTCTCCCCTTGCGTCGGCGACTACTGCAACTCTTTTCATTGAAGAATCAGTCGATTTACCGCACAGATCATAAAAAGTCAACAAAAGCTGAACGGGCAGATTATCAACACAGTAAAACCCTATATCCTCCAGCGAGTGCATTGCTATGGTTTTTCCCGCACCCGACAGCCCGGATATTATTACAAATTCCATACCTCTCGAAGACATATTTATCACCCTTTAAATATCCTTAATATATCTATTTTTCGGGTATTGGCTTAATTTCACATTCAAGCTCCACTCCGAATTTACATTTTACTTCTTTCTTTATATAGTTTACAAGCTTAATTACGTCATCACAGGAAGCGTTTCCCGTATTAACTATAAAACCTGCGTGCTTTTCGCTCACCATTGCGCCGCCAATATTATATCCCTTAAGACCGCATTGCTCTATCAAGGCGCCCGCAAAATATCCCTCGGGGCGTTTAAAAACACTTCCTGCGCTCGGGAATTCAAGCGGTTGTTTTTCTCTGCGGCGCGCCATATAACCGTTCATTTTCTCGCTTATAACAGCTTTTTTCGATATGTTGAGTTTTAATACAGCCGAAAGTATTATGTATCTGTCGTTCATAAAAATACTTTTGCGATATCCAAAATCACATTCTTCTCTTTGGAATTTCTTTATCTCTCCGCTGTTCATCTCCAGCACTTCAACACATTCTATACTTGATGCTATCTCACCGCCGTAGGCTCCCGCATTCATATATACAGCGCCGCCGACGGTACCGGGAATACCGTAAAGCTCTTCAAGCCCGGAAAGATCATTATCTCTTGCAAAAGTGCAGGCATTAACAAGCATTGCGGCGCTTCCGCATTTCATTTTGTTTTCAGATATCAAAGAAATGTCTTTAAAACCGCCTGAAAGTGATATCACAGCTCCGCGGTATCCTTTATCGTCAAAAACGGTATTTGAGCCGTTTCCCAAAATGAAAAAGCGTATGTTATTATCTAAACAATGCTTTGTTACCTTATACAGTTCATTTATATTTTCAGGCAGGATCAGAATGTCGGCATTTCCGCCGATTTTAAAGGTAGTATGCCTGCAAAGCGGCTCGTTTTCTTTATATTTACAGGCAATGCTGTTACAAAGCTCTATAAGAGATCTCATTAATCCATCACTCTCAAATCAAATTTCTATATTGTGCTGCGCAAAATAATTCTGCATTTTTCTTGCGTCTGCGTTTATTATCAATTCGCTCGGGAAGCCTATTTCTTCGAGCATTTGAAGCGCTCTCGGGGCTTTGCCCACAAGCATTTGAAAATGAGCGTCAGAATTCACAACAACACCCACGCCATGCCTTTTGCAAAGCTCAGCTATTTTTACACAGTTAGCAACAGACTCTTTTCTAACATTGAATGTTGCTTCGTTAATTTCCACCAATTTACCGTAGTCGCCGAATATGGGTATAACCTTTTCGTAATCGTATTTATATGCCTCGTGTCCGCTGTGTCCGATAACATTTACAAGCGGGTTTTTGGCAACTTGGATATACGTGTTGGTCACCGCGTCAATATCGTCGCGCCACGGCAATGTCTCACGGTGAATGGAAGCGATTACCCATTCCAAAGACGAGGTAGTAAATTCATCAACATCAAGCGTACCGTAATAGTCCGTAATATTAGCTTCAATTCCCTTAATAACACGGACGCCCATCCAGTGTGACGGAATAATACCCATATTCTCAAAATACCACTTACCGGGGGCTCCGGGCATTGATCTGCCGTGGTCGGTAATTGCGATTGCATATAAGCCAATAGCGGATGCCGCCTGAACCATTTCCTGTAAAGTAGAGTATGCATGAGTAGAAGCAAGGGTATGTGTATGTAAGTCTGCTATCAATTTTGGGAACATTTTTTTATATTTCTCCTTTAAAAATCCAAATCGGACTCTTTTTTTGTTTCTATCACTTCTTTGGGAACATCCATCCCCAGTGCCGATAATAGCTCATATGCAGCATTATATCCCATTTTCTTTTGCCTGTTGTTCATGGCGGCAGTTTCTATTATCACGGCTAAATTTCTACCGGGCTTTACGGGAACGGTAAGGATCGGGATCTCTACATCTAAAAGTTTGATATATTGATTTTCCAGACCTATTCTGTCATAAGGCTTACTGCTGTCCCACGTTTCAAGGTTTATAACGATATCAATGTTTCCCGACATCTTAACAGCACCCATACCAAACAAACGTCTCGCATTGATTATACCTACGCCTCTAAGCTCGATAAAATGACGGATATTTTCAGGAGATGCGCCTACCAAAGTCTTTTGAGACAGCTTTCTTATTTCCACAGCGTCATCGGCAATAAGGCGGTGTCCGCGTTTTACAAGCTCTATGGCTGTTTCCGATTTACCTATTCCGCTGTCGCCTGTTAAGAGTATGCCTTCGCCGTAAACCTCCACAAAAACCCCGTGCCGTGTTATACGTGGGGCAAGCTCACTGTTTAAAATAGCTGCAAGAGAGCCTACCAAACTTGAGGTGCTCTCCCCTGAGGATAACACCGTTATATTGTTGATGTGCGCGGCTTCAAGAACTTCGCTGTATGTTTTTATTCCCCTTGAAATAATAAGTGCCGGAGGCTTTAAATCAAATATTTTGCACATTATGTCATATCTTTTTTCGGGCGAAAGCTTTTTTAAATATGCGTGTTCCGTATTGCCCATAACCATAATACGGTTGTTATCAAAATAATCTAAAAAGCCTGTAAGCTCAAGTCCCGGTCTGTTAATCTCGTTAGATGTAATAAGTATTTCATCTGTCGGTTTTTCCTGTGAAAGCACGGTTAAAGAAAGCTCATTTATTATTTTTGATAAAGCTATGGAAAATTTCTGCATATAATTGCCTCCTTATATTTATCAGTCTAATATTCCAAACGATGCCTGCATATCTTCCAAAGTGTCATTGCATATATTGAGTAACTTATCATTGGAAAGAGCGCGGTATTTTTTCAGTATATCTTCTTCATAGTCCATAATGCTGGCAACCGCGGCGTTCTTATACAGCATATACATATTTCCTGTAAGTGTAATAAAATTCTCGTGTTTTAGCTTTGAATATATAATGCTGCCTGAACTTATATAAAATCTGTTGTTTTCAACATATATTCCATTATGTGAAAAATCCGTTTCGCCTGTTGTTACTGAGTTTCCGCTCAGTGCGTCGTTCTGTTTATCAGACCGGTGTCCCAAATCAGACGACCAACCCATACCCGAAAAGATAATATCGTTATTGTTTACCGATACCGTATCATCAATTTTGACCTTTTTATCACAATCTATAACTATTCCCGACATACATCTGTCTATCACGTTATTATCTATAACAAGCCTTCCGTTTAACTTATCGAGCTTGTGGGCAGTATATGTTACTCCTCCTCCGAAACACTGCAGAACATAATTTGAAGATATTGTGTTGTTGTAGCCGTCGGCTTTTATTCCTTCACCGCAAACAGGAATATAATCATTATATCCGATTTTCCCCGAGCTTCCACCTATACAACTTACAATACAATTCTTTACCGTAACATTATCGCTGACTTTGGTGTTTATACCCACCGTGTTTCCGTACATAACGCATAAATTATTTATTGTAACATTGTCTGCGCAGGTAATAATGCCGTCATAACTGTCAGGATGAGACGAACACTGGAATTCAATACTAGAATACACAGCGGCAGGGTTCCCGAAATCGCACCTCAAATACAGATCTCCGCTCATATCGGTATCATATGATGTAAACGGTGTTTTCATTTTGTCAATTTCTTCGGGCAATCCGCAATAAAAATTTAAATTATTATTCAGTTCATTTATTATTGAAAAATCCTGTTCCGGATTATTTACGGATACTTCCTTTTTGCCGTTCCAGTAAGAGCATACCCTCACGGCATAGTCTTTGGCATCAAAAACAATGCCTCCGCAATCCTGCAGTTTGTAAGCGTATTTCCATATTTTTTTATTGTCTTTATCGTACCAAAGTTTCCAGTCGTTTGCTATGCCGCCGTTTTGCGGAGAACCGTAAATATTAGGCTTATCTCCTCTGCCGTACGATGAATACAAAACTCCTTTTGCACATTTAAGATGACCTCTGAATGTACATCCGCGCTCAAATAACACCCCATCGCCGGGCTCAAGCTTAGCCGAAGATGCTTTTTCAAGCGTTGCCCACGGTGAATAAGGCGAAAGACCGTCGTTATCATCATTGCCTTTAATACTTGATACATAGTATATTTTACCGGAACAAAAAATATTATCACCGTTTTCTCTTATACTTGTTATATAACTATTTAACCCTGTTAAATAATCCTTATCGTTATTATCCATTATATGGTCATATGAAACGGGAAAAGCACTTTCGGACGAGTCGTGAAGGCGTGTTACGGCTTTTACAAAATCGGTATAGGATATTTTTTGTGTAAGGAAATCTATGTCCCCGAATTTTGATCTGTCGAAAAGCGTATTTGAAGAATCCAAACTTATCCTGAGAAATGAGTAATAATAAGCAGCAATATTGATTTTGTATGTACCACCGCAAAGGCTTATATCTCTCAGATTCCCGTTTTCACCGAAAAGCGGATTCCACGGTACGGTGTTTACCATATCGTTTATTTCGGGGCTGAACATTTTATCAAATTCTACTTTGTTTATTTCGGTATATTCATTTCCGAGGATCTCGGCAACGGCAAAAACAGATACCATTGCGTCAAACACGGTAACGTTGGTATCATCCGATATTCTTGCGGCAGGATACAGATCTTTAAAATCGGAAAGTTTGGTTTTATCAATAACCATAACAGCGTTATCCAGTATATTGAACATTTCACTGAATTTCAGCGAATCAATATATTTTGATTTATCAATAATATTAATGCTTATCGCTCTTAATATTTCATCATCGCTGCTGTTATTCAAATGTGTTGAAACTTTCTTATTTTCCTGACTGAAATCTGCGATCAATTTGCCTGCAAATTGCTGCAATTTAATAACATCAAGCATATTAAGTGTTTCCCGAGGTTCGGAAACATCTGCCAAATCAAACTGTCTGTAAGAAAAAGTGCCGGATCCGGCAATATATTTTTGCAAAAGGATAATATCGTTCTCATCAACTTTACCGCTGTAATCTATGTCTCCCTGAAGCACAGCTTTTTCTTCATTGCAGCATGCAAGTGAGCTTACAAGGACAACGCACAGAATAACAGGCAGTAATTTATTAACTAACTTTTTAAAACTCAAAATATATCACCTCTTTAACATACATGCATAATTACGGTTTTTGACACAAACAAGTATATACGGGTGTTTTTCATTTTATGGTAATTGCGGTATCTTATCAAACACCTCTGCGACCTTGTCTCTCATCCAAAGCATAGGGCTTATACGTACGGAAAAACCGAACCCATTGTCACACAGCCAATCATAAGGCTTTGCGTGTGGGAGACCGTATACAGACAGGATCGTAGAGATAACACCGCCGTGAGCAACAATTACGGCGGTGGTTGTGCCGGTTTTTATCAGACCCTCAACCACCTTTTCAAAAGCAAGACATACCCTGCGTGTAAAATCTGCACCGTTTTCTCCGTTTGGCGGATAAATGTTTTGTGAATCTGCAAGCCAGCACGAGAATTCGGGCAATTGTTTTAGCTCGTTTACGCTTTTACGTTCCCAATCTCCAAATGAACATTCACGAAAATCAGGGATTATTATGGGCTTATGCGAAGGATATATCAGGTTGCAGGTTTGTATACATCTAAGCATAGGGCTAGAGAAAACCACAGGCGTCCCGGGGTATACATAATCCGTATCATATTTTTTAATATCTTCTATTCCCTCTTTACACAGTGGAACATCGGTAGAGCCGATATAAAGCCCTTTTAAATTCTCTGATGTTTGTCCGTGGCGAATAAAATGAACGGTGTATGTTTTCATACGCAACTCACTTTCTATAAATTACAACAATTTGAAAAAATATTTAAAAATTTGTTAAAAAATGTTTACAAATCTGAAATTTAGTATTATACTATCAGTATAATACTTTAAGTAATAAAAGGACGGCTTAAACGGAATGGAAAATGATTTTGGCAGAATAATAACATTACTGCGAAAAGAACGAAAGCTTGCCCAAAAAAAAGTGGCAGCAGATCTTAATATATCACAGGCTCTGCTTTCTCATTACGAAAAAGGGATCCGTCATTGTCCGATAGATCTGATATCAAAATTTGCCGATTATTATGATGTATCCTGCGACTATCTACTCGGCAGAACGCCCGATAAAAACGGTCAGATAATTAACTACGGCAAACTTACAGGTGATGAAAAAAGCAATTTAAACCCCAATGATATAAACCCGCAGGCAATGCTTCCGCTACTCAACAAAAGGGTGATATCAAGCAGCCTTAACGTTATTTACGGTATGCTTGAGGATATATCCAACAAATCGCTTACAAACGAAGTTTCATCATATCTTAATATTGCAGTGTATAAAATGTTCAGGCAACTGTATGCAAGC
>JAEEHZ010000073.1 GCA_016281115.1 Clostridiaceae bacterium
CCAACGGGCTTGAGCGACAGACCTACTGTTTCTGTATCAGGGCTTTGTCATACGCTTACAACAAGCAGTTTTACCGCGAATTGCAACAGCAACACAATGAACACCTTTGAGTATATTATAAAGGTAAATGCCAATATGCCAGGCGGTACAGTAAGGCAAGCCGGTGAAGGTATGAGCGCTGTAAGTGTAAGTACAACAGCCGTATATCTGGAGCCTAATACATCAGCAACACCCGGAATTTCAAATTCTTATCTTATTAATCAGCTTACTCCGCCTACAGGCTATCACTTTGGTTCTTATACCTATACCCCGAGCGGAAGTGTTACGTCATCCGGACTTAATTCAACCACCGGTACAGCTACATTTAAAGTTTCAACAGCTTCAAATTGTACTACCCCGACTGTTACGGTTAACTGGGTAGCTGACATATATTCAATCAGCCTAGATAATCAGAGCGCAACTTCGGCAGGCACAACGATGGTTTATTATAGATATAATAGCCACCGTACTATTAACGGTGTTGATTGTTATTACTATTCCGACAGCACTTGTGAGACTCCGTTGAGCAACGGTAAAACAATAGTAAGACCAACTAAAGTCGGCTATACGTTCGGAGGATATTACACCCAGACAAACGGTGTCGGTACTTCATATATAAATCAAAATGGTGATTTCCAAAATAGTATTTATGCACTGATACCGCCTTCTAACGGTCAGTGGACGTTGTACGCAAAATGGACGGCAATAACCTATAACATAGAATATGCCCTTGGCACCGGAGGCGCGTGGCCGAGTAATTCAAGCCATCCGTCAACAGCTACATTTGACGCAGCAGCCTTTAATGTATCTTATCCAACCAGAACGGGTTATACATTTACAGGCTGGAAGCTGTCAGGTGCAAATGCTAACTTTGGCGATGACATAACTATAAATGCGCTTTTTTCTAATGGCATGGGTTCTGCAACCATAAGAAATGCAGACCAATTAATTCCTAAGAACAATAATGGAACATACACGCAATTTCAAAATTTAAGTGCCGTCAACGGTGCTACCGTTACCCTTACCGCACAGTGGACAGCCAATAGTTATAACCTCACATTTGACCACAACTCAACAGATAATTATTCTGCTAATGTGTACGATTCCACAGGCGTTAAGATTGATACCTCGAAGAATATGACCTGGACGGGAACGTTTAAGATTCCCAGTGGCGCGTCGTCTGCGAACTGGTACAATATCTTTTCTAACTATGCAGGTTCATTCACATCAAGCACTATAGCTGTCAGAGTATGTCCGAGTGATACTCAGGGTGATGTTGCTCTGCAGATCATTCTCGGCGATCAGCCTCAAAAGTTTGATTTGAAAACCGGTTCAAATTCATTGTTGCACCAGAATTGTAGTTACACTTATACTGCAACATGGAATGCTTCAACCCATGCGTTAAGTATTACCATAGAAGATCAAAATGGCAATTCAGCCAGCGCTTCAAAGACGAATGCAAATGTCAGCGGTACATCAACCAACCCCTTTGTATTTGGCGGAAGCGAAATAAACAGTCCTGCAGGGACATTTGCTAACATAGAAAGTGCGTCTTCAAAAATCTCTATACCTTTGACAACAGGCGCAACATGCACGCTGCCCACGCCTACGCGTGTAGGCTATTCATTCGGCGGCTGGTATGATAACAGCAGCTTTACCGGCACCAAATACGATGCAGGTGTGACATATACAATGCCTGCATCTGATACCAATCTCTACGCCAAGTGGACAGCCATAACCTACACCGTAGCATACAACGGCAACGGCAGCACAAGCGGCTCCACAGCATCAAGCTCACACACATACGGTGTAGCAAAAGCCCTTACCGCAAACGGCTTCTCACGCGCATACACCGTAACATATAACTACAATTATACAGGCGCACCTGCAAACGGTACAGCCACAGCAACTTACAGCTTCAACGGTTGGAACACAGCGCAAAACGGAAGTGGCACAAGCTACGCAAACAACGCAAGTGTTACAAACCTCAGTTCAACACAGGGCGCAACAGTAACCCTTTACGCACAGTGGACAGGCGGCGCGGTAACACTGCCAACACCCACAAGAACAGGTTACACATTCGGCGGCTGGTACGGCGAAGCAGGTTGCACAACATCCATAGGCGCAGGCGGCGCAAGCTACACAGCAACAGCAAACAAAACGCTTTACGCCAAGTGGACAATAAACAGCTATACTTTAACTGCTAATGCCGGTGTTGCAATTAATAACACAATACCTCAAACAACCGGTTGGACACTTACTAATAACGGAAGAACCGCCACAAAGACACTTAATTATGGTGCGCAGTATGGCGATTTGCCCGTTCCGGTACGTGTAGGTTACACTTTCGTTGGTTGGTTTACATCATCAAGTGGTGGAACACAAGTGAGCTCAACAACCACAATGGCCGCAGGTGCAATCACTATATACGCACACTGGACTTTAGATAACCTCATACACTTTGACTTAAACTACGACAGCAAACCTGTAAACTTGTTTGTACCGTATATGGAGACTACCACAATAAATGGTGTTACATATAGTTACGATAAGACGTCTGGCGCGATTACTCTTGACGGTACATTAACCGGAACGTGGAGTCCCGGGATATTCGTTCCTTTTACATTCCCAAGCGAAGGAACTTATAAGTGCAAAGTTACGTATGTTGATGGAACGCGTGTTGGTAAATCTAGATTTGTAGTAGATGCAAAAGATGGTAGTTATCAAAACCCCGGTGGTAGCAGATGGTACTTTGAGCAATCTGTAAATGGTAATGGTACAACTTCAGTTTTAAACAAAGAGGTAAATAGCACCACCCTTGAAAATGTAGAGTATTTGTGGTTTAGGGTCTACAAAGATGGTAATGATACTAATCCTAGTTTTGATAACTTCCAGTTTACAATCAATATAAGCTTGGTTGACGGTGAATATAAACCCGACTCCCGCTATGTTCCCACCGGCTCACAGCTTGGCGCATTGCAGCAGCCCACACGCACTGGCTACACCTTTGCAGGCTGGTACACAGCAGCAGAGGGCGGCACACAGGTAACGCCTACAACTGTTATAAACAGCAGCGCTACCTACTACGCACATTGGACAGCAACCACGATCAACATCGTCTTCCGTGATACCGATAACAGCGTGCTTTACAAAATGAACAACGTAACAGCCCAAAGCGTGCAAATACAAGACCTTGCAAACCAGGCAACTAACGTAAGCCTTGGCACAATATACACCCACGCAGGCTACCCCGAAAAGCAAAACGCCATATTTAAGGGCTGGTACAAAGACGCGGCTTGCACAACACCTTACGGCGCGTCAAGCGGTACAATAACCTCAGCCGATTACGCAAACAGTGCCGACGGCAGAACAGTCACGCTGTACGCGGGCTGGCGCACAATAGAAAACACCCTAACGCTTAACCCCAAAGACCCGGCATATCAAAGCGCGCCTGTTGAGCGCACCGGCGACGACGGCAAGGTGGTAGTAACACCTATCACAAACCAAAGCGAGTTCG
Source organism: Clostridiaceae bacterium (assembly GCA_016281115.1). Taxonomy (GTDB): domain Bacteria; phylum Bacillota; class Clostridia; order Oscillospirales; family Acutalibacteraceae; genus JAEEHZ01. The sequence goes on from JAEEHZ010000073.1 coordinate 3,557, forward strand.
AGATGTACGGCGTGCAGGTAAGAGTAACGGGCGTTGAATACGAGAACGGCCACGTTATAACAGATTCCAACAACGGTATGCGCTTCTGCATAAGAGTATCCAATGCGTTGCTGAATGACCTTAAGGGCCTCAATACGGCAAACAACAGCTTGGATCACACAATGTACGGCTTTGTATATCTGCCCAAGAGCGGCAGCAGCGGACTTGACGCCTACGCATCACGCGAAAACAACGTATATCCGATGATAGTAGCAGAAGATATTACGGGCGCTAACAACACAAGGCTTAATATGTCCAGATTTAAGAGGTACAGTGAACGCAACTTTATGGATAACCCGACTTACAAAGTATACACATGCGTTGTAACGGGCTACGACAGTACCCAGGTTTCCAGATTTATGAGTCAGATGGTAACGGATATTGCGATACGTCCGTTCATCGAGTATTACGACGTAAACGGCATACTCAGAACGTATTACAACACCGACCCGTACTGTAACAGCAATGACGCGTCACAAAGAGCAAAAACGGTAGGCGGCGCGTACTTCACAAACCTCAAGAAAGTATGTGAGCATATCTTTGTTCAGGATCGCGCGTCAAACACCGTAAAGAGCAGGATATTTGACCTTTACTTACAGCCTTATTATCAAAACGGCGGCACCTGCGGCATATCCGGCAAGTCTCAAGCTTCGTCTTATCTTGCCGATTGGCAGACGCTGTATGGCTATCTTAATCCGTAAAGCTGTTAACAACTGAATAGAACAAACAATCAGCCACTCGGCAATGCCGGGTGGCTGATCTTATATGCATGCATTGATTTTTATTAAACTATTGCTAAAACATTACTTTAATAAATCTTAGCCGTTTCTTCTTCGATAGCTTAACCATAAAAACGGATACGCAAAAAACTATAGCTGCAGCGATTAAATATTTTATTATACTGTTTGCCTCACGATAAACAGGAAAATCTAACGCTTCCAAAATAATGGGATGAACACAATAAAAGAATGTACTCACATTTCTAAACAAGGTAGCTTTATCAGTACTGATATTTATCTGCTTGCTATTAAGCAAAAGCGAAAACAATGCCAATTGCAACGGCACGGTAAAGATTATGTATGAATACATCTTTTCATTATCGGAAAAATTATGTAACAGCAATATTTCAGTTACCAATCCTATTGATGATACGAATGCCAAAGCTAAATTAAGCTTTTTAGATTTTGATTTGTCACAGCTTGAATAACTATATGCAAAAAACATAAGCGGAAAAGCTCTTGTAGCAGAATTCCATAATTCTCCGATTTTCCCGGAAAATGCATTGATATAACCGATAAAAGAAATATCTATCCAATCGTAAGAATATGTTAAAATATTCAATATATACAACGCAATGCATAGAATTAAAACTGTATTCTTTTTAAATAAGCTTAAAATTATGTATCCAAACAAAATACCGTAAATAAGGTTAAGAATATACCATAAATGATAGTGTGAACCTTTCATAAAAGCTCCGATAGCGTAATCTACAAAAGCAAACGGTGAAAGCCAGCCGGTTAAATACCATTTCGGCAAAGACCAAATCAGGTATATCAAAGACCAAACAGCATAGAGTAAAACAATTCGCTTCATATATTTAAGCAATACATTTAAATTGCTCTTGTTTCTTTTAATTTTTCCGTTTTCATATGTTAGTTTATTAAAAAAGAAATATCCTGAACAGGCAAAAAAGAACGGGACACCCAACCTTGGCAATGTGCTTACAAAAAACAGTTCTGCTGTTTGCCCAAATGATTCCAATACCGGGCAATGCACCATCATAACCAAAAAAGCGGCAATTAGTTTTGCTATATCAATATTAGAATATTGCCTTGTGTTAATGCTCACTTAGTTGGCCTCCTTCCGCGGATTTTTTTCATAATTGCGAGATAATTGCGTATAGCTTGCGCACCGGCAGACCCATAACCGTGTAAAAATCGCCGTCTACGCGCTCTATATATAAAGAGCCTTTGCCTTGTATGCCGTAAGCGCCTGCCTTGTCCGTACACTCGCCCGTGGCTATATAAGACATTATTTCGTCATCGCTCATATCGGCAAATGTTACGAGCGTTTCCTCGGAAAATTCCTCGCATTTTTCACCTTTTATAACGGCACAGCCGGTTATCACCTTGTGTGTCCTGCCCGAAAGCAATCTGAGCATATCAAAAGCCTCTTGTTCGCTCTTTGGCTTTCCCAGCATTTTGCCGTCAATGAAAACCCCCGTGTCACAGCCTATTACAACATCGTTTTTATACTGCTTGGCAATGTGTATAGCCTTTGCCTTTGCGAGCTTTTGAGGGATCTTTTCTATATCATTATCCGTTACGACGCTTTCATCTATATTTGCGGGTATGATCTGAAATTCCGGGACGATATTTTTCATCAATTCTATTCTTCTCGGAGACTTTGACGCAAGTATTATCATTTTGCCGCCTCCGCTGTTTTACTTTTTTTATTGCCTTTTCTGCCCCTTATCTTCACGGTCAAAATCGAGCTTATCAAGGCAACAAGGGGTACTGTTCCTATTATTCCTATACTGCCTGCAATTCCCCTTATTACCTCTATTGTAATGTTGCTGTCGTTGAATATAAAGTTGGGGTGGGCGTTTATTTGATACACGTAAATTATGATATTAAGATAGCTTCCTGCAAACGCCAAAATAAGGGTATTCGTCATAGTACCCATAGCGTCTCTGCCGATGTTCATTCCCGATTTAAAAAGCTGTTTTGAAGTAAGCGTGTTATCAACGGTATATACCTCGTCTATTGCCGAGGCGATGCTCATGGCAACGTCCATAATAGCGCCCACAGACGCAATAAGAATTCCGCAAATAAACAAGCCTTTTACATTTATGTAACCGTCGGCATACAAATAAAGCGACTCGGCTTCATCCATATTGTTTCCGCTTATGTGGCAAAAATAACCTGCCAACGCCGACAAAATACCGGCAATAACAACGCCTCCTACCGTTCCCAGGGCGGCGCTTACTATTTTTGTTTGCCATCCGCCCAACAGATAAAAGCACACAAGCGTAGATACCGCTAAAATGGCTATTGTGGCAGGAACGGCATAAAAGCCCTTCAGTACAAGCGGCACAAGTACAAAGAATATGGAAAGTATCGTAAAAGCAAGACCGAGTATCGACATAAGCCCTCTTTTTCCGCCTATTATGACCGTTAAAGCGATAAAAAGCAGAGAAATTGCTATAAGCACGGCAATTCTGTTGTACGAATACAACGTTACGGTCGTGTTTGTTTTTCCCTCGTTATTTGTGACCGTGTACACCCTGCCGTACATTACATCTCCCTCTTTTACAATTATGTTGTAGTTGAGGGGGCTTGAAAAATTCTCAACGGGCATTGTTTTCCCTTTGTATCTGCCTGTAAGGATCTCAACCTCAATAATTTGTTTTCCCACGATGGTGTCTTCGTACTTTTCGTTAGGGTACAAGTTTTCTTCCGTTATTTTCGTGACTTTTACCTTTTCGTATTCGGTAACGTTGTTGCCTTTCTGCTCATAGGTAAACCTGTCGTAATTCAAAAATACAACAAGCGTGATAAGCAAAGCAAAAAATGTTACGGCTACTATAGTCTTTATAATTATTTGCTTTTTGTTTTTTCGCAAATCGCTCATATCTACACACTTTCCGCAAAATATATTCAGGGGACGAAACCTTGCGGTGCCGTCCCCTCTGTTATTGCTGATCATCAACAGTAAATTTCAACACTGTCAGTTAGTTACAACCTGCTCTGTTTCATTGTCGAATATATGAATCCTTTCCAAATCAAAGGCTACCTTAACGGTGTCACCCGGCTTTGCCTTGGATGTCGGCGCTACTCTCGCGGTGATATCGTTATTGCCGACGCTGAGATAAAGATATATTTCAGCACCCATAAGCTCAGTGACTTCAACCTTAGCTTCCACAACACCCGCTGTGGCTTTGGCAACAAATTCGGGGTCGTCATGGATATGCTCTGGCCTGATACCTATTGTAACGTCTTTGTCTACATAAGATTCAAGCTTGCCGCCTGCTGACTTAGACTCAGGCAAAGCAATTTTGTATCCGTCAAAGTTGATGTAGTAAGTGCCGCCCTCTTTGGATATCTTTGCGCTTATAAAGTTCATTTGGGGCGAACCTATAAATCCTGCAACAAACTTGTTGCACGGCATATCGTAAAGATTCTGAGGAGTATCTACCTGCTGAATGTAACCCTTATTCATTACAACAATTCTTGTACCCATTGTCATAGCTTCTGTCTGGTCGTGGGTAACGTAAATAAACGTTGTGCCGAGCCTTTGATACAATTTAGATATCTCCGTACGCATCTGGGCTCTCAATTTGGCATCAAGGTTGGAAAGAGGCTCGTCAAGCAGGAATACTTTTGGGTTACGCACAATTGCTCTTCCCAGTGCAACACGCTGTCTTTGACCGCCGGAAAGTGCCTTCGGCTTTCTCTCTAAATATTCTTCTATGCCGAGTATACGTGCGGCTTCTTCAACGCGTGCTCTTATCTCTTCTTTGGGGAATTTGCGCAGTTTAAGGCTGAAAGCCATATTTTCATAAACAGTCATATGCGGATAAAGCGCATAGTTTTGGAAAACCATTGCTATGTCTCTGTCTTTGGGGGCAACGTCGTTAACAAGGTTTTCTCCTATATAAAGCTCACCCTTGCTTATATCCTCCAAACCGGCTATCATACGCAGCGTAGTGGATTTTCCGCAGCCCGAAGGTCCAACAAGGATAATAAATTCTTTATCTTTGATATCAAGGTTAAAATCAGAAACGGCAACAACATCGCCGTCGTATATTTTATAGATGTTTTTAAGAGTAACATTTGCCATATAAAGCATACCTCCTACATTAGAGCTATTTCTCTTTAACACCCTAATAATATAACACACTTGCAAGTAAAATTCTACTTGAAATTTCACTAAAGATTAGGCAAATACTTTAGATAAATTAACTATACAAAAAAACTTTTTGCGCTATACAGATATATTTTTGTTTAAAAGCAACAAGTCAAGCTCTTCACTTTCAAGCTCCCTGCATTCTCCCTCGGCAAGTGTGTCATCAAGCTCAAGCGCGCCTATGCTTAGTCTCTTTAAATAAAGCACTTTTGCGCCGCACACAGCGAGCATTTTCTTTACTTGATGAAATTTGCCCTCGCATACAGTAACAAAACAGCCGTCTTGTGCTTTTTCAAGCACTGCGGGCAGGCAGGCTTGTCCGTCTGAAAACACGATCCCCTTTTTAAATCTCTCTTGCATTTCAGGCGTTATTTCTATATCTGTTTTTGCGTAATAGCGTTTGTAAACGTGCTTTTTGGGAGAGAGCATATTATGGGCAAATTCGCCGTCGTTTGTAAGTACAAGAAGTCCGCAGGCGTCTTTGTCAAGCCTTCCCGCAGGGAATATTCCTTTTATCTGCATTTCCTTTGGCAGAATATCCACAACCGTTTTACTCAGGTTATCCTGCGTTGCGCTTACAACACCCTGCGGCTTGTTCATCATGATGTAGATATGCTCCGATGTATTAATCGGGTTGCCGTTTACCGTTATTACGTCAACATCCGTATCAAATTTTTCGTCGTTTTTGAAAACGCAAGCTCCGTTTGCCTTTACGGCGCCGCTTTTTAATAATTTCGGCGCCTGACTTCTTGTGCAAATATTACGCTCGCTTAAGATTTTATCAATTCTTTTTTTCATATAATCATTCCTGTTTTCCTAAAAAGCCGTACATAAAGCCGTCAAGTTCCGTGCTGCAAATGTCGCCGCCTATAACGCATCCGTTATGAACGAGCAGATTGGCGTAAACCTCGCCGTCGTAGGGATAATTTGTTATCTCATATGTATAGCTTTCGCATTGTTTTCCTTTATAGGGCGTTAGATCAAGCCCTTGGGATAATTGTATTTTATTGTAGTTTTCATATACATCGTTAAATGTAAATGGTATTGTAACCGTTTTATATGACACGGGGTCGTCGCCGGTTTCCCAACCAAATTGCCTTAAAAAGTCCGTTCTCGATTTGTTATCATCTGCCAAAAGAGAATAATTTTTGCCTGCACACTGTGCAGACTCCTGCTGTCTGCTGCCCAAAACGCTTATTGTTAAAGCAACACAGCAAACGAGCATAACGACCCCCAAAGTTATAAAAATCTTTTTTGCGGTAGTTTTTAAAGAAATAATAAACATTAATATTCCTCCTTGTTCAAAAGGGATATTAATGTTTATGCCTTTAATATATGCAATTATGTATTGATAGAAGCTATTCGCTTATTTATCTGCTGCATTTTTTCGTCTGTTGCGGCTATAATATCGGCACATTCTTTCAGCTCTGCGGCAATTTGTTTAATATCGTCCACTTTTTTTCGCTCTTTGTAACGCATTTGATGTTCAAGACTTGCCCAAAAGTCCATAGCTATCGTTCTCAGCTGGACTTCAACTTTTATATTTTGTTTTCTGTTTGCGAAAAACACGGGTATTTCAACTATCATATGGTAGCTTCTGTAGCCGTTGGGCTTCGGATTCTTTATATAATCCTTTATTTCCAAAACGGTTACGTCGTCTTGTATCTCGAGCATATGCGCCACTTCATAAATATCGTCTATAAATCCGCATATAACGCGAACGCCTGCTATATCGTTGATGTTATCTACTATTGAACCGAGTGAATATGGCAGTTTTTTCCTTTTCAGTTTTTTCAGTATGCTTTCGGGCGATTTTACACGCGATTCTATGAATTCTATCGGATTGCGCTTTCGTATTACCGATAAATCTTCATTTAAAACCTCAAATTTTGTTTTTACCTCTCTTATCGCACAGTTATAAATCATCATAAAGCCTTTGAATTGTTTTATCTGTAAAATAATTTCTTCGTCTGTCATGCTATCGGTTGCGGCAAATGCTGTGTTGTGGAAAAAGACTTTGTTCACTCAAAACACCCTTTTCACAAATTTTTCTATAATTATTGTACAATATATTTAAATATAAGTCAATATTTTTAAATAAATTGCATTTATAAATATTTTTGATGGACACGCAATTTATTGCCCCCCTGAAAATACAATTATTTGAGGGGGTAACGGTAATGTTTAATATAATAGAGATCTTAAGTGGGTTTTGGTTTTTCATTTTGCACGTTATGGGCAGCGGGTCGTTTCCAAGACCGCTCAGCTCAAAAGATGAAGAAAAATACTTAAAGCTTTGGCACGAAAGCAACGACATAGACGCCCGTAATATGCTTGTGGAGCATAATTTGCGGCTTGTGGCTCATATCATCAAAAAGTACTATGCTTTAACCGCCGACCGTGACGATCTTGTATCTATCGGCACAATAGGGCTTATTAAAGCAATTAACACATTCAAGCCCGAAAAAAGCACGCGCCTTTCAAGCTATGCATCACGCTGTATAGAAAATGAAATACTGATGTATTTCCGTAATCTGAAAAAGACATCGGGCGATATATCATTAAGTGAAGCAATAGACACCGACAAAGACGGAAATCCGCTGACCTTAATAGATATTATAGCAAGCGATGAAAACATATCGGAATCTTTAGAGCTTAAGCTCGACAGTGAAGCTCTCAAAAAATATGTTATATCTGAACTTACACCGAGAGAGCGTCGCATAATGATACTGAGATACGGTCTTAACAACGAAAAGCCTCTCACGCAGCGTGAGGTGGCAGATATTTTGAAAATCTCGCGCTCGTACGTTTCACGCATAGAAAAAAGGGCGCTTGAAAAGCTTAAAGCAAGATTTGAAAAAAATTAGCAGTTTTTTGC
>JAEEHZ010000074.1 GCA_016281115.1 Clostridiaceae bacterium
ATATTGAAGTATAAGCTTAAATGTTGTATAATATACAGGTTATAATTCGTATATGGGAGTGAGAGATCACTTGCGTGAAATATATTTTGATAACAGCGCAACAACGGCCGTTTGCCGGTCTGCCTGCGACAAAGCATATGAGGTTATGTATGAAAACTACGGCAACGCCGCTTCTTTGCACAGCAAGGGTTTGCGTGCCGAAAATGAGATAATAACTGCTAAAAAAACAATTGCTGAAATGCTTTCCACAGACAAAAACCAAATATATTTTACTTCGGGCGGCACAGAGGCAAATAACCTCGCGGTATTCGGAGCGTGCAATTCACGAAAAAAGCTAGGCAACAGGATAGTAACCACGCAAATAGAGCACAGCAGCGTTTTAGAGCCAATTAAACAACTTGAAAATCAAGGCTTTGAAGTCATATATATAAAACCCGACTCAAACGGGCATATAAGCGAAAAAGATATATTTGATGCTGTTAACGGTAACACGATATTTGTAAGCATTATGCTTGTTAATAACGAAGTGGGAACCGTTTTGCCGGTTTTATCGGCGTCAAAAGCAATTAAGCAGAAAAAAGCTCCTGCGCTTTTACATTGCGATGCGGTTCAGGCGTTTGGAAAAATGAACGTTAAGCCTGCAAAATTAGGCGCCGATCTGCTTACCGTAAGCAGCCACAAAATTCACGGACCAAAGGGTGTCGGCGCGCTTTACATAAAAAAGGGAGTTCATTTAACGCCTCTTATTTACGGCGGTGAACAGCAAAGCAAAATAAGACCCGGAACAGAAAATGTGCCTGCAATAGCCGCTTTTTGCGAAGCGTGCAAGGAGATCAATCTGACAAATTCAAATGAAAAAGTATTTGCGCTCAACGAAAGACTTAGAAATCATCTGAATGAGATCGACGGTGTTGTTATAAACTCTCCTGATGATGCCTCGCCGTATATAGTTAATTTCAGTGTGCCGGGGATAAGGAGCGAGACTATGCTCCACTTTTTGGCGATGAACGGTATATTTGTCTCCAGCGGTTCGGCGTGTGCAAAGGGCAAGCCGAGTTATGTGCTTACGGCTATGGGCTTGGAAAAAGAGATAGCAGACAGCGCGCTAAGAGTAAGCTTTTGCAAAAACAATACTATTGAAGAAGTTGACATTTTTGCAGAGGCTTTGAAAAAAGGAATTGCAACACTTGCGAGAGCAAAATAACATCCGAAAGGAAATAACATAAAACGGTTATGAACAAGTATTATGAAAGAAGTAATTTTGATAAAACTCGGCGAGATCGTTCTGAAAGGTCTTAACCGAAGAACATTTGAAGATATATTGATTAAAAATATAAAACAGCGGATAAAACCTTTGGGAAAATTTGAGATATCCATAGCCCAGTCTACCGTTTGCGTAGAACCGCTGAGCGATGATATCGACATAGACGAAGTATCGGACAGAATAGGTCATGTATTCGGTATAGCCGCTTATTCACGTGCGTTGGCTGTTGAAAAGGATATGGATACTATAATATCGTCTGCGGTGGAATATCTTGAGGAAACTATGAGTACTGCTTCGACCGTTAAAGTCGAATCTAAAAGAAGCGATAAAAAGTTTCCGCTCACATCTCCGCAAATTTCGGCAGAGGTAGGCGGCGCGTTGCTTATGAGATACAGCCATCTTACCGTTGATGTACATAATCCCGAAACGGTCGTTACCGTAGAGATTCGCGATAAATACGCTTACATTCGCTCAGGCGTCATAAAAGGCGCAGGCGGTATACCCACGGGAACATCTGGCAAGGCGGCAATACTTATCTCCGGTGGGATAGACAGCCCCGTTGCCGCGTATATGATGGCAAAAAGAGGTCTTGTTCTCGAGGGAATACATTTTGCAAGTCCGCCTTACACAAGCGAGCGTGCGGAACAAAAAGTGGCAGAATTAATGGAGATAGTTTCCAAATACGCCGGCAGAATGGTTATGATAACCGTTCCGTTCACAAAAATTCAGGAAAAGCTTCATAAAGATTGCCCCGAAGAATTATTTACAATAATCATGAGACGCCTTATGATGAAAATATCACAGAGGATAGCCGAGAAAGATGAGTGCAGCGCACTTATAACAGGCGAGAGCTTAGGTCAGGTGGCAAGCCAAACGCTTCAGGCGATGGTTTGTACCGATGAAGCGGCAGATATGCCTGTTTTCAGACCGCTTATAGGAATGGATAAAGCGGATATTATAGAAATATCCCGAAAAATAGGAACATTTGAAACATCAATTCAGCCGTATGAAGATTGCTGTACTGTGTTCACACCAAAGCATCCGCGTACACGTCCCGTGCTTAAATATGTTTTAGAAGCTGAACGCGCAGCCGGTTTTGATGAACTTATAGAGGAAGCGCTAAACAATTTAAAGGTTACAAAAATCGGTTTTTGATTCCTTTGCAAAGGAGGATAAGTATGAATTCCGAAATATACTATTTGTATAAAAACAAATCAAAACGTACTGCTAATCAGGAATCCAACGATATACTCAGTGTATTGTTAGAACGAGATATCAACGTTTTGTATAAAACATCGGTAGGATATGACAGCAGGAAAATTCTGTTAACTCTAAAGCAGAGCGCTGCCGATGAAAAGAAGATAGACGTTATATTCATATTTAACGGATTGGGAAAAACTGATACTTGTCCTGTAATAGAGGCATTTGAAAAAATAAGCAAAAAGCTCGAAAATACTGACTCAGAAAAAAAAACAAAGGAAAATACTTACGCAATATATTCGCTCGGCGAGATAGGCAACGGTTACAAGGCGTGTTTTACAGTGCATAATGATATTACTCTTGTTGCTTTGCCGAAAAGTGAGCTTTCAGGACTTTCTGACGCCGAAATGGCAAAAATTGCCGTTGACAGACTTAACAACACGGATCTTATTGAGAAAACAAACAAAAGTGTCGAGTTTGAGCTTTTTGAATATGAGCGTAAGCGTGTGCCTAAGACTTCTTGGAAATATTATATCCCCGTGAAGGGCGACGGCTTGACCGAGATCGCCCGTAAGGTGTTCTTTATGATAGCGGCTGTTGCGGTCTTGATCTCAGCCGGTGTTATAATCAATTCAAAGATTTTGGAGCCTGCTTCTGTTCAAAATACATATGACGACTTGAAAAACCTGTATTATAACGCAACAGACGCAGACCACGGTCCGTCTGATAACGACACTAAAAAGAGCGACGGAAAAGACGATGTGCTCGATTCATTTAAAACGCTTATAGCAATAAATGATGAAGTACAAGGGTGGATATACATTCCAAACACAAAAAATATAGATTATCCTGTGCTGTATTGTAAATCGGACAATTCATCTTATCAAAAATATTTGTATCAGGATTTTAACGGTAACACAAGCAATTACGGCAGTATATTCATTGATTACCGCTCAAATAAAGGCGTAGATTCCAAAAACGTTATCCTGCACGGTCACAACAGCGGTAACGATCTGATGTTCAGCGAGATTTGCAAATACAAAAGCTTGGATTTTTATCAGTCTGCTCCGACTTTTACATTTACAAGCAGAAAAGAAACGAGCGAATATGTGGTTTTTGCCGTGTTTATTACAAATACGCGCAGCGAGCACGGGGTATTCTTTAACTATTTGATGGGTTCGTTCAATAATGATTCAGAGTTTATGAATTATGTTTATCTTTGCAGGGCGCGTTCGCTTATCAATACCCCCGTAACGGTAAATGAAAACGATACCTTAATGACGCTTTCAACCTGTTCTTACGAATATAAAGAGTTCAGAACGGTGGTTTTGGCGCGCAAAGTCCGTCCCGGTGAAAAAGAAAACGGATTTGCATTTAATACATCAAATTCTTACTATAACTCTAATCCCGTTTATCCCACGATATGGTATCAGGACAGAGGCGGCATACCTCCGGCAACGTCTACATTTGAAAACGCCTATTCAAGCGGAGGAATAAGCTGGTACGACGGCTATGGTATTTCAGGTCCTTCTGCCGACCCGGGTATATACTATGTTAACGAAAATCCCGATTATAACGACGTTGCCTCTAAGGTAACATCGTCTAAACCTCCAAAAGAAGAATCATCGGCTCCCGACCAATCGGAGACAGCTTCATCTGAGCCTGTTCAAAGTGATGAACCTGAGCAGATAAGCGACATAGAGTCAACACAGCAACAGTCTGACGATCCGGGTGTGGATACAGATGTGTATAATCCCGACGACGACACAGGCGAGACCCAAACAGAATCACAGGAAGAATAAATCTATTTTGAATCTATATATGAAAGGCGGCGGCAGCGCGCAAAAGCATATGCCGCTTTACGGTGAAGCTATGCAGTGTGAATTATTGTTTTATGTGGCGCACAAAACTGGGAAAAACCAGGATATTTTTAACAAAAAGTTATTAAGCACAGATTTGAAGCTTACTAAGGTAATGGTTGCTACAAGTCCGCTGGATTTTGCAGAACAGCTTAAAGGCTCGCTTAACAGAAGCAATCTTGTGTTTATAATAGGCGGGCTTTTAAGGCAGGATGAGACAAACACGGTAGATATTCTGTCTAAAAGCATAGAAAGCATAGGAAAAGGAAAAATAGAGTGCAAGCGCATAGACTCCCCGGGCGGAAGCAGCAGCGGATTTATTATCCAAAGTGGACGTCAAATGATAGTTATGCTGCCTGATGACCCCGAAGAATTAAATACGATATCGGGTCCTGTGCTTATGAAATATATATCCGATTTTTACGGTCTGCGATATATAAAGCTTAAAGACAGCCGAAACGATATCAGTTTTTCCGCAGTAAATGATGTTGACTCTTTTCTTAATTCTATAAACGAAAGGGCAGGCTCTTATGTGTCTGAAGAACCTGCCGAAATATCAAAAATGTCAAAGATGGGTCAAACAAGCACAAAAGTCTTGCTTGCAATTTTAATAGGACTTGGTATATTGGCTACTTCCTTTATTGTTATATACTTCTTATTTCATGTTGTAATTCAGAATTAATATTTGTCAAATATAGTTATAATGCTTCGTTCACAGCCGACGGGTGAATATTTAAAGGTTGACAAATGACCTTCGGTTATGTAATAATACGGCGGCTCGGGACGGTAGTTGTTTTCGAAGGTTTCTATTATTATCAGTTTTACCTTCATCTTTTCCGGTATTATATTTTTAATATATACGCTTGCGAGCATACCGGGAGCTATGTTCTTTTTCAGTTCG
>JAEEHZ010000075.1 GCA_016281115.1 Clostridiaceae bacterium
CTTCTTAAAAGCGAGGATACTCCCCTCGACTACGTAATGCTTGCAAAGGATTTGTATCTTTTTCAACATCCCGATTATAACTCGTCGGTCAAATTGAATTGGGGAAGAGATTTTTGCAGGATAAAAAAGACAGCAAAAGCCACCGTATCTGAAGCTACTTAATTAAAGTGAAAACAAAATTTCAAAAAGTAAAAGCTATTAATAACGATCAATAAAAGTAAGGGGTATTTATTATGAACATTAAAAACAGATTTTTTATCGACATCCACGTATTACAGACGGTTCCGCCGTCATGTGTGAACCGTGACGATACCGGAAGCCCGAAAACGGCAGTTTACGGCGGCACAAGCCGCGCGCGTGTGTCAAGTCAATCCTGGAAGCACGCCATGCGCGAATACTTCAAAAATGATATCGAAAACAGTAATTGCGGCAGCAGAACAAAGTACTTGCCAAGCCTTGTGGCAGACGAAATACGTAAAATAAGTCCCGATATCGATGAAGAAAAAGCGGTAAAACTCGGTATGAAGGCGCTTAAAAACGCAGGCATAAAAACCGATGAAAAATCACTGCAAAATTCAGCTCTGTTCTTTATAAGCAAAAGCCAGATAAAAGCACTCGCCGAATTGGTCCTTGAAAATGTTGAGGATAAAAAAGAATATCAAAATGCACTGAAAAGTAATCCGGCATTTGATATTATTCTGTTCGGGCGTATGGTTGCGGATGACCCGTCGCTCAATTATGACGCGGCCGCACAGGTGGCTCACGCCATCTCAACACATGAGGTGCATACGGAATACGATTATTTTACAGCGGTTGACGATGAACAAAAAAGCGACAACGCGGGCGCGGGTCATTTGGGAACAATAGAGTATAATTCGTCTACACTGTACCGTTACGCGACATTAAATGTTAATGAACTGTACAAATGGCTGCAGGAAGATACGCCAAAAGTTGCCGCAGACTTTGTGAAGGCTTTTGTGTATTCCATGCCTACGGGCAAGCAAAACACATTTGCAAACCGCACATTGCCCGATATGATATATGTTACCGTGAGGTCGGATCAGCCCGTCAATCTTTCCGGCGCATTCGAAAAAGCGGTAAGAGCCGATAAGAAAGGTTACGCATCCGAGTCTTGCGAAAAATTGCTGTCATATGCCGAAGAAACATATTCTATGTTCTGCGATAAGCCCGAACTTGCGCTCGGCTGCGGACACAGCGAAAAGCTCAGTGAATGCGCCGAGGTCATGCCTTTTGATAAGCTTTATGAAAAACTCAGATGTTACATAGCCAATAATTGCGGAAAGGAACAGCAATGAGTACGTTATTGATTCGTCTTGCAGGACCTATGCAGTCGTGGGGCGGAGATTCTAAATTCGATATACGCGACACCGAGCGTGAGCCTACAAAAAGCGGAGTCATAGGTATGCTCGCCGCAGCGCTGGGAATAAGGCGTGACGATAAAGAATCGCTCTCAGAGCTTTCAAAGCTGAAATACGGTGTGCGTGCCGACAGAGAAGGGCTTGTAATATGCGATTTTCATACTGTTCACGGGACAAAAAATTCGTATGTTACAAGAAGATATTACCTTAACGACGCTCTGTTTCTTGCGGGTCTTGAATGTGAAGACGAGGAAACTTTGAAAAAATACGAATACGCGCTTAAACATCCCGTTTATCCTTTGTTTTTGGGCAGACGGTCCTGCCCCGTTACGTTGCCGCTTGTCATCGGGATAAGAAAGGGCAGTCTTGCCGACGCTTTGGAAAACGAGCCTTTGCTGTGTAATGATCCCGTACTGCCTCTGAGGATAGTTGCCGACGGCGGTAATGAGGGAAATATGCTTAAAAAGGATGTTCCCGTATCGTTTAGTTCGTACAGGAGAGAGTTTAAATACAGAAAGCTTTCCGAAAGATTTATTAATGTAAATACCGTAAAAGAAACGGAGCATGATCCGTTTTCGGAATTGGAGGCCAATGATGTATCTGACGCGAATGAAGCTTGACCCCGCAAAAAGAAAAACCGCAATTGCGCTTGTGTCACCGAACCTGTTTCACGGAGCCGTAGAAATGTCGTTTGAAGAAAGAACGCGCAAATTGTGGCGTATAGATAATCTCAACGGCAATCTGTATTTGCTGCTGTTAAGCAGAGATAAGCCCGATTTGACAAGCGCGGCAGATCAATTCGGCACAGATGAAGGCTGGCAGACGCTTTCATACGACAAATTCCTTTCGGAGATAAAGGAGGGCGATAGGCGGAAATTCCGTCTGTGCACAAATCCTGTTATCAGCTGTAAAAAGGGAACGGCAAAAGGCGAGAGAGGAACCGTTATGGCTCATATTACCACGCATTGGCAAAAGCAGTGGCTGTCAGACCGTGCAGAAAAAAACGGATTTGCGCTTTTGGCGGATGATTTTACGGTTGTTGAGAGCAAATGGATAAGCTTCCGTAAAAAAACAAACGGCGGCAGACCCGTTACCGTTCACAGTGTGACCTTTGAAGGGATTTTGACAGTTACCGATAAAGAAAAGTTTTGCTCCGCTCTGAAAGACGGGATAGGGAGAGCAAAAGCCTACGGTATGGGGCTTATGACGGTTATGAGAAAAGAGGCGTAGTATGAGCGATATTCCGGGAATGATACATCCCAATCTGCAATCCTTGCCTAAAATAACCGACAGAATGACCTTTTTGTATCTGGAAAGGTGCAAATTAAAAAGAGAAGACAGCGCAATTGTTGTAATAGACGACCAAGGCTCTGTGTTTGTGCCGGCTGCCGCAATTTCGGTCTTATTGCTCGGTCCGGGCACGGAAATAACACACAGGGCAATGGAACTTATAGGCGACGCAGGCGTAACGGTTATATGGGTAGGTGAGCACGGGGTAAGATTTTATGCGGGGGGCAGACCCCTTACTCACCGAGCGTCATTGCTTCAAAAACAGGCGGAGCTTGTATCAAATCAAAAGTCACATCTTGAAGTGGTGCGAAATATGTATGCAATGCGATTTCCTAATGAAGATGTATCTACGCTCACGATGCAGCAGCTGAGAGGCAGAGAGGGCGCGCGTGTACGTGCGGCTTACCGTAAAGCCGCAAAAGAGTATAATATCGAGTGGGACGGCAGAGATTATGACCCCGAGAATTTTGAAAACGGCACGCCCGTAAATCAGGCTCTTACAGCGGGCAATGTTTGCTTATACGGGCTTGCCCATGCTGTAATATTTGCGTTAGGGTGTTCTGCGGGACTTGGGTTCGTACATGTTGGCCATGAAAACTCATTTGTGTATGATATCGCCGATCTTTACAAGGCAGAAATCGTAATTCCTCTTGCGTTTGAGGTTGCCGCCGAAGATCCTCCGGAGCTTCCGTCAGTTATGCGTCGGCGCGTAAGAGACAGAATGGTAGAGGCAAATTTACTTGAAAGAATGGTGAAAGACATCAAATATTTACTTAAAGAATCACAAGACACACAAGATACACAAGATGCTTTATACCTTTGGGACAACGCACGCGATGTGCTACCCGGAGGGCGGTCTTATTAAAGTGTTGTTATGACTGTAATAGTAGTTTTATCCGATTGCCCGAAAAAGTTGCGCGGTGATATGACAAAATGGTTCATAGAGGTAAACACAGGCGTATATGTGGCAAATCTTAATGCACGTGTGAGAGATGAGCTGTGGAGCAGAATTACTGAGAACATTGGAAAGGGACACGCAACAATGGTGTATAGCTGCAATAATGAGCAGCATATGGATTTCAGAGTCCACAATTCTTATTGGCAACCAAAGGATTTTGAAGGCATTAAACTTATGCTGCGGCCTGCACAAAAGAATAACACAGCGGATATCCCGGAAAGTTTACATAATCCGACACAGGGCTTTTCCAACGCCGCTAAAATGCAGTATGCACGAAGAAAAAATTATAAAAAGAATTCCGCAATACCCAAAGAGTGCGATTCTTATGTTGTTCTTGACTTTGAAACAACAGGGCTGAATTCTCAAACTGACGAAATAATTGAAATAGGCGCCTTAAAGGTTGAAAACGATAAGATCGAAGATACATTTGATTTATTAATCAAGTGTGTAAAGGAGGTGCCGGAAGAAATAACCGAATTGACCGGTATAACAAACGAGCATCTGAACAATGAGGGTACTGACCTTAAAAGCGCAATTGAATTATTGAGAGATTTTGTGTCTGATTCAACTATTGTGTGTCACAATGCGCCGTTTGAACAAGGTTTTCTAACTACTGCGTGCAAAAAGCTTGATGTTGACTTGTTCAACAATAGAATTATAGATACCAAAACTATGGCTAGAGTGTTATTGCGCGGAATGATAAGCTATAAACTAAAAACCATAGCTGAGTATTTTTTGATTCCCGTAGAACAAGAGCACCGTGCGCTGCCGGACTGCGAAACAACATATAGAGTGTATGTCAAGTTAAAGGAATTAGAGGATCTTTAATAACAAATGTGGCTATAAATCTGTGTATTTTTAGTCTTTTCCCCGCGCATGCGGGGGTGATCCCTTCAACTCGGTTTCATCTATGCCGTGGGCTTTCTTTTCCCCGCGCATGCGGGGGTGATCCCTATATGATTAATGCAAATTTATTAAAATCCGACTTTTCCCCGCGCATGCGGGGGTGATCCCTGTATGCGCGCCTATGAGCGAAAGCTTGAAGACTTTTCCCCGCGCATGCGGGGGTGATCCCAAGTACAACAGGGAGAGAGGAAAACTCATAAACTTTTCCCCGCGCATGCGGGGGTGATCCCTAAGGCGACGTCAAAAACGCCGCCTTTACAAACTTTTCCCCGCGCATGCGGGGGTGATCCTGACTGCAAAATTGACGTCGTTCGATTGATTTACTTTTCCCCGCGCATGCGGGGGTGATCCTCCGAAAGCAGGAGCATGGATAAGATTTAATCCCTTTTCCCCGCGCATGCGGGGGTGATCCTCAACA
>JAEEHZ010000076.1 GCA_016281115.1 Clostridiaceae bacterium
ATGCATCAAATATAAATAGTCTCGCATCAAACAAATATGTCCAAGCGGAAACTACGAATAGTATCACCGATATAACAAAACACATAATAATAGTCTTTGAAACTGGAAACTCTGATAGATACAATTATAAGGTATATGAAGAATTCAATTATATGTTAAGCAAAATAGTTTATGACGTTAAGGCATTAAACGGCGGAGTTTTGCCGAGAATTAATTTAATAGGGCATAGTCGTGGCGGAATAACAAACTTACAATATGCATTAGATCATCCCGATATGGTTGCGTCTGTTTTCAGTTTGGGAACGCCGTATTTCGGTTCGGATACAGCCTCTACAGATTTAGGAGCTGCTTTATGTCAAAATAGCGAAGGATTATACGATATAATTGACAGAAATATTTACCTTGAATATTATAACAGATGGCATGTTAATTACAACAGGCTGTATAGCAATATCGATTTTCACGCATTAGGCGGATATTCAGATAGCGATTTTGTTTTTGATTCAATTATAGAAAGTAATGATCAAGATATTGAAGCAATTATGAGTGATGCAGCCTTAACTGCAATAAAGTGGGTAGTTAAAAGCGTCCCGGGTGCAGTTAGTGCTTTAAGCGGGACATCCGATATAGCCGACTTTATAATATCATTATTTAGAGACGAAAACTATGACGAAACAGATATTGAAAGTTATATTCAAATAATTGCGGATTTGCAATATGTGAGTGATGATGAAAATCTGGGGTTTTGGGCAAACTTGTGGGATAATATAGTGCATAATATTCCGGTTGCCGGTTGTCCATATTTTATGAACGACTTATTGGTAGACTTATCTTCTCAGATGGGCTTGGATGAGCACAGTAACACAACGCAATCATATGGTTTTACCACATATACAAAATGTTTTAGGGAGAGTGACTACGGGAATAATCATCCTAAAAAATTATCCAATATATTTATGCCAGCAGTTGTTCATAATTTAGAAGCGCGCGATGATGATTTTATAAATTATATACTATCGCACATTTCTATCGGTAGCAGTCCAAGTAGATTTCTCTATAAGCAAACCTCTTCAACAACAGCGGCGGTATATGGATTTAGCGGAGATATTTTAACCGATATAGCAATCGTGCCCGAACAAATTGACGGATTTACTGTTACCAGTGTTGAGGGGAATTTGTTTGCAAACAAAGGGAACATTGTTTCAATTATCTTGCCGAACACTATAACAACGATTAAATCCTTTGCTTTTGCAGGATTGTCGAGTTTAACAACAATAACTTTTGAGGGAAATGGCAGTTCCCAGTTAGAACAAATAGGAGATGGAGCTTTTGCGGATTGTACAAGTTTAAACAAATTTAATTCGAACATTTCGGGAGCACTAGACATTCCAGACAGTGTTACCTCCATTGACTGTTATGCATTTATGAGAACTGCGTTCACAGACGTATGTATAAATGGAAACATAAACCACATAGGTGCAGGTGCGTTTGCCGGCTGTAGCAATTTAAATATTTCGGTTTCATCGAGCAACTCGAATTATTCGGCAAGCGGGAATATACTCTATAACAAAACGGGGACCATAATAAATTCCGCAGGAAATATTTCAGATACGGTAACGGTTCAAGGTTCTGTTGTACAAATTTTGCCCTGCGCTTTCTATGGAAACGAAAATCTCGAAACCCTACACATACAAGGGGCACCTCAAATAGGAATATTTACTTTCGCCGATTGTGAAAATCTGACAGACGTATACTGCTACTCTTATAATGTTTTTACGATAGGGTTAAGCGCTTTTTGGAAGGACGAATTCGTATTGTATGCTCCGCATAGTAAACAATCGCAATACGTTACGGCTTTTGCAGGATACGTAAATACTGCGAGTTCGATACCTGTTACTATTTCGTTTAGTAGCGACGGCACGGTCATAGACACGTTAAACACTTATTTCGGTGCAAATATAACGGGATTAACAAACCCGTCAAAAATCGGTTATGATTTTGCCGGTTGGTATGACAATATTGCTTATACAGGAACGGTATATACAAACGGCGGATTATGGGATACCACAAGCAATATGACCGTTTATGCAAAATGGTCGCCACAGACTTATTATATTTATTTTACCGGATACGGGAGTGAAAATCTTGCCGACAAAGAAGTAACGTATGATGCGTTGATCGGAACAATGCCGTCTGTATCAAGGACGGGCTATACGTTCTATGGTTGGAAAAATCAGTATGATGAATACTTTACTTCTGATATGATTTGGCAAAAAGTCAGCAATCAAACCGTATCGTCAGACTTAAGGGCAAATCAATACACTATTACTTATAACGGAAACGGCGGAACGGCTAACGCACAAAGTCAGTCGGTATACTACGATAGCGTGATTAGTTCTTTTGCATCTGCATATCGCGAGGGATATACTTTTATCGGGTGGAACACGAGCGCCGATGGTAGCGGTCAGACTGTGGCGGCTCCCTATGCGTACGTAATAGACAACGATATTACCGTATATGCGCAGTATACGGAAAATGAATATAGCGTAACTTTTGACAAGCAAGGCGGAAGCGGTGGTTCTGTCGGCGTAAATGCGACATATAATTTTCCTATGCCTTCTGCTACCGCTCCGACTAAAAACGGTTATACTTTTCTTGGGTATTATCGGTATGCAGACGGTTTAGGGACAAAGTATTATAATGCGGATATGACGAGTGCAAATAATTGGAATCTTTCAGACGATACCACGCTGTTTGCCTATTGGTCAGCCAACTCGTATACCGTAACTTTAGATAAACAAGGAGGAGGGGGAGGTTCCGTCAGCGTAAATGCAACATATAATGCGGCTATGCCGAGTGGCACGGGCACAACTGCGCCTACACGAATGGGACATACCTTCGAGGGATATTATGAGGCGCCGTATGGCTTGGGAACAAAATATTACAATGCCGATATGACAAGCAACAACGTATGGGACGTCGCAGATAATGCTACGATTTACGCTTATTGGACTTCTAACATTTACACAGTGGTTCTGCAGAAAGAAGGCGGCACAGGAGGTTCTAATAGTGTAGATGTGACGTATGGTTCTCCTATGCCTTCTGCTACTGCTCCGATAAGAACGGGTTACATTTTCCAAGGGTATTACTCGTGGCAAAATGGCGCGGGCACAAAATTCTATAACGCAGATATGACAAGCGCACGCACTTGGTATATAGCGGACAGTATAACATTGTATGCTTATTGGCAAAGAAATCAATATTTCATAACGTTTGACAATCAGGGAGGTTCAGGCGGAAGCCCGTATGCAATAGCAGTATTCGGTTCCCCTATGCCGACATCGGGAATTTCCGCACCCACCAGACAGGGGTATGTTTTTAAGGGATATTATGACGCTGTAAACGGTAATGGTGCGAAATACTATGACGGTCCGAATATGACAAGTGTTGCTGTTTGGGACAAAACCAGTGACGCCACTTTATACGCTTATTGGGAACAAGAAGAGTATACTATAACGCTCATTCTATACGACAACCTGATTGATTATACGACAACACACTACGGGGAACATATAGAAGTCGATTATGCACCGTACAGAACGCATTACGAATTTAAAGGATACTATTCGGGACCGAACGGCACGGGTATCTGTTACGTCGGTGCTGTTGTAACGCAAACGTTCAACGATTATTATCATTTG